>CAZSKV010000175.1:0-13468 GCA_964607495.1 uncultured candidatus Brocadiaceae bacterium | reverse complement strand
CGCGGTGCTCGAGCCCGATGCGAGCCGGGTCCTCGTGGTGCAGGAGAGCAGGACCCAACCGCCGAGCTGGTTCGTGCTCGACCGCCGGACCGGTCAGCGCAAATGCCTGCTCGAGGGCCGCGACCAGCTCGCCGAGCTGACCAAGGGCATCCACAAGCAGCGGCTCGAGTACGCGCGGAAGGACGGCGTGAAGCTGACCGCGACCCTCTACCTGCCAGCGCAGCACAAGGAAGGCATGAAGTGGCCGGTGTTCGTCTGGGCCTACCCGCGGGAGTTCAACGATCCCGGCACGGCCGGGCAGGTGCGCGGCAGCGAGCACCGCTACACCCGCCTCGCGGGGACGTCGCCCCTGCTGCTCCTGCTCGCGGGCTATGCAGTGCTGGACGACGCGGCGATGCCGGTCGTCGGTCCCCCCGAGACGGCCAACGACACCTTCGTGCCGCAGATCGTCGACTCGGCGCAGGCGGCGATCGACGCGGTGGTCGCGCTCGGCGTCGCCGAACGCGATCGCTTCGCGGTCGGCGGCCACAGCTACGGCGCGTTCATGACCGCGAACCTGCTCGCGCACTGCGATCTGTTCCGCTGCGGCATCGCGCGCAGCGGGGCCTACAACCGGTCGCTGACACCCTTCGGCTTCCAGAACGAGCGGCGGACCTACTGGGAAGCCGTCGAGGTCTACACGCGGCTGTCGCCGTTCAGCCACGCGCCGCAGATCCGCGAACCGCTGCTGCTGATCCACGGCGAGGCCGACAACAACCCGGGGACGTTCCCGATCCAGAGCCAGCGGCTGTTCCAGGCGCTGATGGGCAACGGTGGCACCGCGCGCCTGGTCATGCTGCCGCACGAGAGCCATGGCTACCGTGCCCGGGAGAGTGTGCTGCACTGCATGGCCGAGATGGTCGGGTGGCTCGATCGCTACCTGAAGTCCAGCGGCTGAGGCGCGCGCGCTTGCCTTGCGCGGGGTTCCTGGCGACAACTGCAGGCGCTGCGTCCACTTCTCCAAGGAGTAATCCGATGCGTTCCGTTCTGCGCTCCCCGTTCGCGTTCGTGCTGGCGCTCGCTCTCGCTGCGTGTGCGACCAACCCCGCGCCCTGCCCCGACACCCAGGCGATCGTCGATTCGATCACCAAGAACTCGCCGGACATCGTGCGCCTGACGGTGTTCACGACCCCTCCGCGGGGGGGCGCGGTGTGCGCCGTCGCGAGCAGCCTCGCGAGCAAACGCGGCAAGGCCGCGGACCCCGAGGATCTGCGCGCGATGACCAGCGGCAAGAACGAAGTGCTGCAGGAGCCCGAGGCGCTCGACGTCACGGTGCCGATCCTGAAGAAGGACGGGAAGTACACGGCGTCGGCCGGCGTGACGCTCAAGGCGCCGCAGGGGGCCAGACAGGCCGACCTGGTGCAGCGCGCCGAAGCGATCGCCCACGACATCCAGACCCGGATGGCGGCGATGCCGAAGAAGTGACCGATGCCGGCGGCTGACCGCACCGGGCTCCTGCTCGCGCTGCTGCTCGCACCGCTCGGCGCGCAGGCGCCGCTGGAATTCGATCCGCTGCCGCGGGATGCCCGCCGCGGGCTGCCGCTCGGCGACGGCTGGATCGGGGCGTTGCTGCACGCCGACGGCGGCACGCTGCGCCTGGCGCTCGACCGCAACGATCTCTGGGCTGGCCAGCGGCTGCCGGCCGGCAGCGTCGCGATCGCGTGTGCGCCGCAACGGGCGACGCTCGACCTGCGCCGCGCCGAAGCGGTGGTCACGCTGCCGCAGGGTGAGGTGCGGCTCTTCTGCTCGGCGAATCGGCCGATGCTGTTGCTGCGGGCGTCGCCAGCGCTGGGCGCAGTCCGGCTCGACCTGTCGCCGGAGAGCGAGCGCGGCGAGGACGCCGGCGTGAGCTGGTGCGCGCGCAAGCTCCCCGACGGGCGTCGCTTCGCGCTCGTGCACGGCCGGCGCGAGCGCGCGGGCGGCGAGGACCACGCGCTCGTGATCACCTCGGCCGACGAGCCCGGCGATCCGGTCAGCCGTGGGCGCGAGCGCGTGGCAGCCGCGCTGCGCAGCGGCTATGTGCAGGAGTTCGGGTTGCACGTGGCCGACCGGGAAGCCGTGTGGGACCTGTCGCAGGTGCAGGTGCCGAACCCGAAGGTGCAGGCGCAGTACGACCTTGCGAAGTACCTGCTGCTCTCGACCGCGCGCGCGAGCGCACCGGCGATCGGCCCGCAGGGGGTCTGGTGCGCGGCGGTCGCGGGGGATCCGGCCGTGACCCCGGGCTACCGCTGCGAGCGGACGCTCGCCTTCTGCTATCAGCCGGTGCTGACCGCGGGCTACTTCGAGCTCGAGCTCGGGCTGCTCACGCATCTGAGCCAGCTGCTGCCGGTGTTCACCGCGCCGGTGCTGCCGGCCGTGATGGGCATCGACGGCAAGGCCCTCGTCGAGGTCGCGGGTGCGGCCGCGCGGCCGGCCAGCACGGTGCTGCTCGTGCACCAGTTCTGGCTGCACTGGCGGTTCACGCGCCAACAGGGCTACCTGGAGACGATCGGGTATCCGTTCTGCAGCCAGGTCGGCGAGGCCATGGCCGGACTCGCGCGCGCCGGCGCCGACCGCCGCGATGCGACCGATCTGGCCCTGCTGCGCGCGCTCTACCTGGGACTCGGCGCGATGGCGGAGGACCTCGGCAAGCGCGCCGAAGCCGACCGCTGGCGGCAGCTGCTCGCGGGGCTGCCCGAGCTGCCGCTCGAGCAGAACGGCGCACTCGCGACGCGCACCGCCGATGCGGCGCTCGCGATCCAGCCGCTTGGCCTGCTCGACGTGGCCGCGAATCCGGCGCAGCGCAAGACCGTGCTCGCGACCCTGACGAGCCTCGAGCTCGGCGACGTCGAGCGCTGGTCGCCGGTGATGCAGGCCTGGCACGCCGCCCTGTGCGGCCGGGCCGGCCTCGGCGACAACGCCCTCGCCGCGCTCCAACGCAGCGCGGGCAGCATCGGCAGGAACGGTTTCGCGCTCGACCCCACCGGCAACCTGCTCGAAGCGCCGCTGGTGGCGATGCAGGCCGTGCACGAGCTGCTCTTGCACTCGTTCCGCGGCGTCGTGCACGTGTTCCCGGCGGTGCCCGGGGCCTGGCACGAGGTCGCGTTCCGCGACCTGCGGGCCATCGGCGGGTTGCGCGTCAGCGCGGAGCGGCACGCGGGCGTGACCACGCGGATCGAGATCGTCGCCGGGGCGGACGGTCTGGTCCGCCTGCTAGACCCGTTCGGCGACGACGTGGCCGAGTGGAGCCTGCCGGACGGCAAGCGGTTCCGCGCGCAACCGCCGCTGCTCGAGGTCAAGCTGGTGGCGGGCGAGCGGATCGTCGGCCGGCGGCGCGGCAGCAAGCGCTGAACGCCGCGGCCTCGCGGCTGCCCCTGCGGCCGACTATCGTGTCGGGCCATGCCGACCCCGCGCCGCGCGCTCCTGGCCTTCCTCGTGACCCTGGCTGCCTGCGCGAGCGCGGGCACGGACGACCGCGACCTCGCGACCAACCCCTCGCTCTACCAGTCGCCGGGCTACAAGTCGCAGCTGCCGCCGGACCGCGCGGTGTTCGTCGCGCCGATGCTCGACCAGCGCCGGCCACCGGCGATCGAGGCGGCGACCGGCCCGAGCATCGTGACCCACATGCCGGAGGGGAAGTGGACGCGGTCGCTGCCGGTGATGATCGACGAGGTCCTGCGCAAGGAACTCGGCAGCAGCGGCGTGGTCGCGGCCGTGCTGCCCCAGGCGCGCAACGACGCGCTCGTGATCAAGCCGACGCTGGTCGTCGGCGCCTGCGGCGCGCAGGAGCACGTGGCCGGGCGGCGGTCGTTCGCCGAGATCGGCATCAAGATCGTGGTGCTGGGTCCGGCCGATGCGAACGGCAAGCGCACGCCGTTGCACGACCATCTCTATGGGCACGCGCAGGTCTCGGAGATCGAGATGTCGCCGGTGCCGGCGCCGAACCTGATGGGGATGACCCTGCGCACCACGCTCGCACAACTGCTCGCCGGAATCGACCAGTCGAACGTCGCGCGCTCGGGCGTGCCGCTCGACGCCGACAAGTGACGGACACCGGAGGGGGGCATGGACGTCGCGAGTTTCGTACGGGCGCTGCAGGAGGATCGGGACGGTCCGGCCCTGGTGCAGGCGCAGCACCTGGCGCCGGCGCGCGCCGCGCGCTTCGAGCCGTTCCCGTCCTGGCTCGTGCCCGAGCTGCGGCAGGGCCTCGCGGCCCAGGGCATCACCCAGCTCTATGCGCACCAGCGTCTCGCTGCCGATCAGCTGCACGCGGGCCGGAGCGTGGTCGTCGCCACGCCGACAGCGAGCGGCAAGTCGCTCTGCTACCAGATCCCGATCCTCGACGCGCTGATGCGCGAGAAGGGTGACGCGCGCGCCCTCTGCCTGTTCCCGACCAAGGCGCTCGCGCGCGATCAGATGGACGAGCTCGAGACCCTGCTGCGGCATGCGCGGCAGCAGGACCTGACCGTCGCCGTGTACGACGGCGACACGCCGCCGGCGCAGCGCCGCGCGCTGCGCGAAGGCGGCCACCTCGTGCTGACCAACCCGCACATGCTGCACACCGGCATCCTGCCGAACCACACCAAGTGGCAGGGGCTCTTCACCGGGTTGCGCTACGTGGTCGTCGACGAGGTGCACACGCTCTCCGGCGTCTATGGCTCGCACGTCGCGAACGTGCTGCGGCGTCTGGCCCGCATCTGCCGTCACTACGGCTCCGACCCGGTGTTCTGCGGCGCCAGCGCGTCGATCAGCAATCCGGGCGAGCACGCGCAGCGGCTCTTCGAGCGCCCGGTCACCGTGGTCGACGAGGACACGAGCGCCAGAGGCCCCAAACATTACCTGTTCCTGAACCCGCGCCTCGTGCAGGAGGCCTCGGGCATGCGCGTGCCGGCGAGCGACGTCGCGCGCGAGCTCGGCAAGCGGCTGATCACCAGCGACCTGCAGACGATCTACTTCACGCGTTCGCGCAACGGCCTCGAAGTGCTGCTCAAGTACCTGCGTGACGCGGCGGCGGCGCAGCACGTCGACCAGGAGCGGGTCATGGGCTACCGCGGCGGCTACCTGCCGGAGCTGCGCCGCCAGGTCGAGCGCGACCTGCAGAGCGGCAAGATCACGACCGTGGTCGCAACGTCGGCGCTCGAGCTCGGCGTCGACATCGGCAGCCTCGACGTCTGCGTGCTGGTCGGCTACCCGGGGACGGTGTCGTCGACCTTCCAGCGCGCGGGGCGGGTCGGCCGCCGCCAGCGCGAGAGCGCGGTGGTGTTCCTCGCGCGCTCGTTCGCGATCGACCAGTACCTGATCCACAACCCGGGCTATCTCTTCGACCAGCCGCGCGAGGCCGTGACCTGTGATCCGGACAACCCGATCATCCTGACCAACCATGTCAAGTGCGCGGCGTTCGAGTTGCCGTTCGCGGCTGGCGAGGGTTTCGGCACGGCGCCGCAGATCGGCACCGTGCTCGACTTCCTGACCGACGACCTGCGCCTGCTCGTGCGCGAGGGTGGGCGCTACCACTTCGCGGGCCTCACGTATCCGGCCGAGGGCGTGAGCCTGTCGGCCGCCGACCTCGACAACGTCGTGATCCAGGACGTCGAGTCGCGCAAGGTGCTCGCGGAGATCGACCGGCCGAGCGCACTCACCGAGGTGCACGAGGGCGCGATCTACGGCCACCAGGGCGAGCAGTACCTGGTCGAGCGCTTCGACTGGAAGGAACGGCGCGCGTCGGTGCGCAAGATCGATCCGGACTACTACACGCAGGCCGAGACCGAGACCGAGGTGCGCGTGCTGCACGTCGACGAGACCGTGCGTTTCCCCGGCTACGAGGCGCACCGCGGCGAGGTGCACGTGGCGACGCTCGCGAAGGCGTTCAAGAAGATCAAGTTCTACACGCGCGAGAACATCGGCGTGGGCGAGATCCACCTGCCGCCCGAGGAGTTCGAGACCGAGGCCTGCGTGCTCGCGGTCGGCGATGCGCTGGCGCAGGAGATCGGGCTCACGCAGGGCGCGGACGCGGGCGGTCTGCGCGGCGTGGCCGAGCTCGTGCAGGGCCTGGTACCGCTGTTCGTGCGCGTCGATCCGGCCGACGTGCGCGTGCTGGCCGAGCTCGAGCACCCGCACTTCGCGCGGCCGGCGCTGGTCGTGTTCGACAACATCCCGGACGGGGTCGGCCTGTCGGAGAAGATCTTCCGCGTGCACCGCGAGGTCCTGCAGGCGGCGCTGGGTCTCGTCGCGCGCTGTCCGTGCCAGCGCGGCTGTCCCGGCTGCATCGGGCCGGCGCCGGACCAGGGTCTGCGCGGGAAGGCGCTCGCGCAGGCGCTGCTGCGCGGGATGCTTGGCTGATGGTGGACTTTCGCGACAAGCTGCGCCGCGCGTTCGCGCAGCCGGTCGACGCCAGCCTGCGCGAACAGCTGGTGCGCCACGCCGAGCGGCTCGCGACCCGCCGGCCCAGGGTTGCGCTCCCCGCGGGCAGCGAGCTGACGAATGCGCACGGCAGCTGCTACCTGCGGCAGCTGGCCTATCCGCTCACGCTCCAGCACGGCTGGCGGCCGCTCCGGGAGCAGCCCGAGCCCGACCTCGGGCGCTGCCTCTACCTCGACACCGAGACCACGGGCCTGCACGGCGGCGCCGGCAACCTCGTGTTCATGACGGGGCTCGGCTTCGTCGAGGCCGGGCACTTGGTGGTCGAGCAGGTGTTCGTGCGCGCGTTCGCCGAGGAGCGGGCGATGCTCGCGCACGTGCAGACGAGGCTCGAGCAGCGCACCAGGCTCGTGACCTTCGTCGGCAAGACCTTCGACCGGCATCGCCTCGCGGCACGCATGGCCGTGCACCGGCTGCCGACCACGATCCTGAGTGCCGAGCACCTCGATCTCCTCTACGTGGCGCGCCGCGCCTACGGCCAGCGGCTGCCCGACACCCGGCTGCGCACCCTCGAGGAGCACGTGCTCGGCTTCACGCGCACGGACGACCTGCCCGGAGCGGAGGCGCCGCGGGCCTTCCTCGACTGGCTGCGCGACGGCAGCGGCCCGGTCGACCGCGTGTTCGAACACAACCGCCTCGACGTCCTCTCCCTGGCCGCCCTTCATGACAAAGTACCGCGTACTTTGTTATCAGGATAGATTGCCGAGTCGGTCAAGCACGGCCTGCTTGTCGACACCCACGAGCAGCACCCGCTTGTCGCGCGAGCCCTCCCCAGACACGACCCGCACCGCGCCCACCGGCACGCCGAGCGCCCGCGCCAACATCTGACACAGCGCCGCGTTCGCCTTCCCCTTCTCGGGTGGCGCCTGCACCGCGACCTTCAACGCATCCCCGTGCACCCCAACGATCCGCTCGCGTGACGCCCCGGGCGCAGCGCGGATCTTGAGCACGACGCCCTGTGGATGCGGCGAGAACGCGAGCGCCGCCAGCGCCTTCACGGCAGCGCGCGCACGATCAGGCTCTGCGGCGCTTCCTTGAGCACCCGCTCGAGGTGCGCGGCTGCGGTGAGGTTGCGCCGGTCGGAGAGCGCCTTCAGGCTCTGCGCGACCAGCAGCGCCGCATGCACCTCCTGGCGCAGGTTCGGCGCCCAGGCTTCGCTCGCGCCGAGCAGCGTGCGCTCGATCTCGATCAGGGCCGCGAAGCTCAACCCGTAGCCCTCGGCGCCGGTGCCGGTCTCGTCGCGATCGGACTTGACGCGCGGCAGGTAGGCCCGCGCCTCGTCCAGATGTTGCGCCAGGCTCACCAAGCCCAGGAATGCGGCGCGCTCGGCGACGCCCGGATCGGCCGGCAGTTGTCCGAACACCTCGCCCAGGCGCCGGTCGCGCAGTTGCGCGAGCGGCAGCAGGGTCTGCTTCGGCTTGTTCTTCGGTCCGGAACTCAGCGTGATGCCGGCCTTGTCACCCGCCGTGACCAGGTCGCTCAGGATGGCCGGCCCCTCGGCGTCGCCGAGGGTCAGGGTCAGCTGGCCGGCGGCGAGCGCCTGCTGCCAACGCTTCCAGTAGCTCTCGGCGGCGTGGGCGGCCGCCAGGATCTGCTCGGCACGGGCCGCGGTCGACTTGCCCTTCGTGTTCGTGACGGCCTGCTCTGCCGCCCGCACGGCCGCCGCGGGATCGAAGCGCGCGAACGCCCCGAGCACGCCGCCAGCCCCGGCGATCGCCTGCTGGAACTCGGTCTGCGCCGCCGCTTCGGCCGCACTCGCGAGGGCCTTCTCGACCTCGGCCAGCTCCTTGCGCGCGTGCGCCAGCAGCTGCGGCAAGGCCGCGGGTTGGGCCAGGGACCGCTGCGGCCAGCCGCTCTTCGGCGCCGCCGCCTGCTCGATCGCCTGCACCGTGCTGCGCAGGGCGTCGAGCGAAGTGCTGCTCCGCGCCGTGGCGATCGCCTGCTGCCAGGCTGCGAGCTGGCGCTGCGTGTGCTCGTGCAGGACCGTGGTCGCCTGCTGCACGGCGGCGACCAGCATGGGATCGCTGCGCAGGTCGGCCGCGAGCTCGGGCAGATCCAGCCCGCGGTCCGCCGCGGGCACATCGCCCGCAGCCAGGGCCTTCTGCAGCTCCTGCTGCACCTTGGCCGTGGCCGCACGCAGGCGCTCGTCGCGCTCGGACTTGGCCTTCGCGGCCGCTGCCACCTCGGCCCGCAGCCGGGAAGCATCGGTCAGAGCAACCTTCGCGGACTCCGTGTCCGGATGCTCGTTGGCCATCGCCTCGAGCGCCTCGGCCTTGGCGGCGGGCGGCAGGTTCTTCGTCTCGACGAGCAGACGTGCCTTCTCGGCCTCGAGCTCCTTCGCCTTGTGCAGCGCTTCCTGCGCCTTCGGATCGGTCTCCTTGATCGTGACGACCTTGGTCTCGTCCTTGCGCGTCAACGCCCAGGCCAGCGAGCCACCGGCGACGGCGATCGCCGTGACGATGCCGCCGATCAGCAGGCCGCGGCGCACCGGCGGGGCGAGCAGGCGGTCGAGCTCGGCCAGCAGCTCGTTGGCCGACTGGTAGCGCGCCGCCGGGTCCTTCTGCATCAGCCTGGTGATCGCGGCCGCGACCTCGGCCGGCACTTCGGGCTCGATCTTGTTGGCCGGCTCCGGATCGTCCTTGAGCTGGGCGCGCAGGATGTCCTTGACCGAGGCGCCCTGGAACGGCGTGCGGCCCGTCACCAGGCGATAGAAGGTGCAACCGAGCGAGTAGAGGTCGCTGCGGTGGTCGAGCGCCTTCTTCTGCACCTGCTCGGGCGACATGAAGTGCGGCGTCCCGACGACCTTCGCGTGGTCGTCCTCGTCGCTCAGGGCGAGCCCGAGGTCGGCGATCTTCACGACCCCGTGCTGGTCGAGCATCAGGTTGTCGGGCTTGATGTCACGGTGCACGATCCGCAGCGATTCGGCGTAGGCGAGACCGCGCGCGGCGTCGCGCATCGCGGCGAGCGCCGCCTGCACCGGCAGCTTCTTCTCCTTCTTCAGCCGCTGCTCGAGCGACCCCGCGTGCAACAACTCCATCGAATAGAAGTAGGTGTCGCCTTCGTGGCCGACGTCGATCACCGGCACGACGTTGGGGTGCGAGAGCCGGGCCGCGGCGCGCGCCTCCGCGACGAATCGCGCGACGAACACCGGATCCTGCGTCAGCTCCTTGTTCAGGACCTTGAGCGCGACCTCGCGGTGCAGGCTGACCTGCTCGGCGCGGTAGACGATGCCCATGCCGCCCTTGCCGAGCACTTCGAGCAGGCGGAAGCCACCCAGGGTCTGTCCGGTGCCGTCTGCGCGCACCGCCTTCGGGGCGATCTGGTAGCGCAGCCTGACCGGTCCCAGGTCGATCGCCTCGTCGTCGCTCAGGCGCACGGCCTGCACCGAAGCGCCTTGGACCTTGACCTCGCCGTCCTGGGCCTTGATGCCGAAGCCATCGTCCTTCATGGCCTTGACGACCGCATGCTGCGCGGCGAGCCCCTGGATCCTGAGCTTGCACTCGGAACCGGAACCGATCGTGCAGGGCTCTTCGCGCGTCAGGGGGAACCGCATGCCCGCGCGGGGTCCGTTCTCGACGATCAGCTCGGCCATGGAGAGGGAAGGAGTATTGGGACTCGGGTCACGGACGGCAAGCGGGTCGCTGTTCTCAGTCCCACATCCACTCGAGCGTGGTCCGCTGCACGGTGCCGGCGTGCACGCGCAGCGGCTCGGCGATCTCGACGCCAGGCACCCACAGGATCCGGTCCTCGGCATCGACCAGCAGCGGCATCCGCTCGCGATCGAAGCGCGGCACGTGGCGGCCCTGGAGGAAGCGCCGCAGGTCGACCGGCGCCGCACTGCCCAGGGGCTGGAAACGATCGCCGGCCCGGCGCCGGCGCAAGCCCCAAGGCGTCGGGGCCGCCACCGGATCGACGACCGCAGCTCCGGCCGCCGCGGCCGGTTCCTGCGCACGGCAGCGGATCCGCCACTCGCTGCCGCCGAACCGCTGCCAGCTGCCATCCGCGGGCAGCCCGACCGGCCGCTCGGGAACCAACGGCACGCGTGCCATGACCACGAAGAGGAGCCCGTCGCGCGTGCGCTCGACCGTGACCGGCGAGGCCGCGGCGACGCGCGTGCCCGCCGGAGACCGCTGCAGCTCGAGCACCCGCTCGACCCAGCTCCATGGCGGGGTCCCACCCGCGGCGAGGCTCTCGTGCACGGACTGCACGGCATCCGCGAGGAACGGGCGCGCGGGTCCGGCCGCAGGCACTCCGAGTTCGGCCCGCCAGGGCAGCGGCCGATGCAACCAGGCCTGCAGGTACTCCGCCGTGTGCGCGCGCAGCACGGCGGCGGTCGCCGCGGCGCTCTGCAGCAGCGCGAAGAGATTGGCCTCGATCGCCGCGCCGTGGCGGCCGCGCAGCGCCGGCAGCAGTTCGAGGCGGACCGCGTTGCGGGCCTTGCTGCGGTCCGCGTTGGTCGGGTCGTCGACCGGCTCGATGCCTTGCGCCTGCAGGTACTCGGTGAGCGTGCGCTTGCGCACGCGCAGCAACGGCCGCACCACCCGCACCCCGGCGGCCAGCTCGCGCTCCGGGCGGATGCCGCAGAGACCGCGCGGCCCCGTGCCCCGCTGCAACCGGAACAGCAGCGTCTCGAGGTTGTCGTCGGCGTGGTGGGCGGTCCACACCATGCTCGCTCGTGCCTCGCGCGCGATCGCGACCAGCGCCGCATAGCGCTGCTCGCGCATCGCCTGCTCACTGCGCTCGCTCGCGCCGAGCGTCAGTCGCCGTTCCGCATGCTGGGCGCCGCAGCGCACGGCGAGCGTCCGCACGAAGGCGGCTGCACGGTCGGCTTCGCTGTGCACGCCATGGTGCACGTGCGCGAGCACGAGCGGCCCGGCACCGGGCCGGCCGCGCAGGGCCTCGGCCGCCAGCAGCGCGAGCGCCGTGGAGTCCGGACCGCCCGAGGCGGCGACGAGCAGAGGGCCTGTGTGTCCACCGAGCGCAGCGAGCAGGGATTCGGCGAGAGGATGCAATGCCGGGCGCTCAGCCCTGCTTGCCCGGCCGCGAGCCCAGCGGCCGCACCCAGACATTGCGATAGCGCACCGGGTCCCCGTGGTCCTGGAGGCGGATCGGGCCGGTGGGGGCATGTGGCGTGTAGGCCGGCAGGGAACGGTGCGCAGTGCCGCCGAGGAGCTCCGTGTGGTGCTGCACGACGACGCCGTTGTGCAGCACGGTCACGTACCCCGGACGCTCGAGCTTGCCGGCGGCGAAGCGCGGCGCCTCGAACACGATGTCGTAGCTCTGCCAGTCGCCCGGCTTGCGGCTCGCGTTCACCAGTGGCGGGGTCTGGCCGTAGATCGCGCCGGCCTGCCCATCGGCGTAGGTGCGGTTCGCAAAACTGTCGAGCACCTGCACCTCGTAGCGGCCCATCAGGAACACGCCCGAGTTGCCGCAGCCCTGCGACTCGCCCTTGGGCGGCGACGGCGTCATGAACTCCAGGTGCAGCTGCAGATCCCCGAACTCTTCGCGGGTCTGGATGTCGCCGCTGCCGTTCACCTCGCAGTAGCCGTTCTCGACCTTCCAGCCGGCGTTGCCGCCGCGTCCGGTCCAAGCCTCGAGGCCCTTGCCGCCGAAGAGCACGATCGCGTCCGCCGGGACCTCGCCTGCGGCGACGACCGGCGGCACCGGCCGCGTCGCGTCGTGCACCCGCCAGCCCGAGCTCGGGAGCACGGGCGTGTCGGTGTAGCCGACCGGTTTCTGGGAATCCTGCGGGAGAGCGAGGACCAGCAGCCAGCAGAGGGAGCGCATGGGGCGCAGATCATCGCGCAAGGTGCGCCGGATGTCTGCGTCGCGCCCTCTATCGCCGCAGCGCGGGGCGTTGCCCCCGATCCCAGCACCCCGGATCATGTTCCGCGCCTCGACCGCAACCTACGATCCCGAGCGAAGCCAGTGCGCATCACCGACGTCTTCAGGCTGCTGTGGCACGGGAGTGCGCCGGGTCGCTGCGCATCTCGCCACGCCATCCTGCTCGTCCCGCTCGTGGTCCTGTTCACCGCGGCGGATTCGGCAACGCAGGTTCCAACCTCACGTCCCGCAACGCGATGCTTCGAGATATCCGGCGATGGTTCGATCACGATGCGTGGACGGGCCGTGTTCCTCGATCGCGAGGGGAAGACGCACCCGCGGCCGAAAGGGAAGGGCTCGCTGTACCTGCGGTCCCAGCGTGCTCCGGATGGGAGCTTCGCAGAGGTCATGAATCGAGAGTTCGAGATCGTGGACGGGGCGTGGGTCGCAACCTTCCGCAGCCGCGGACGCCAGGCTGCCATCGAGCCCCTGGAGATCTCCCTGCACGGCTGCGAGGTCGACGGCGAACCCGTGGCCGCGGACTACACCTGGTCAAAGGTCGAGGCACACGAGGAACTGGTCTTCGAGTTGCGGGCGTTCACGAACCGCAAGTACAGAGTCGTCGACGCCACGACCAGCATGCCGTTGCGGGCGATCGAGGTCTTTCGCGACCGTGGCATGAGCAGTCTCGGGCGTGTGCATCCTGTGAGCAGTGCTAGGCTCGTGCGAATCGTCGCAGCGGGGACGTCGCCGATCTCGCTCCCTGTGTCCGAGTATGCGGACGCTGGTCCCGGGCGGATGACGCTCTGGCTGCGCGCACCGGGCTATGCCTGGAGATCGCTCGACGTTTCCACGACCGAAGGACCGGATCTGGAGATCGGGCTCTTGCGCAGTGCGGCATTGACTGTCCAGGTGATCGGAACGCTTCCCCGGGCGCAGGACGAGTTCTGCATGCGGCTGTACAGGGAGGATGGGAGGGGTGACGCACTCGCGGAGTTCGGCCTCGCAAGCGGTCTCGAGCTCCGGATCGAGGATCTTGCTCCTGGGCGCTACCGGGCGCGGCTGGAGATGTGCGGTCTGCCCGAGCGGACCGAGGATTTTCCATTCCTCTCCGAAGCGATGGTGGCGGTCGAAACCGGTGGTTCCGCGCAGATCGAGCTCAATGCGGAAGGGGTTGCCGTGCCGCGGAAGGTGCGCTTGTGCGGATCGA
>CAZSKV010000174.1:0-3445 GCA_964607495.1 uncultured candidatus Brocadiaceae bacterium | reverse complement strand
CGGCATCGCGTCGAGCGCGTTCATGCGCGCGAGCACGCGGCGCAGCGTGTAGAGGCGTTGCGTGATCTGCGGTCCGAGCAGGAGCTCCTCCTTGCGCGTGCCGGAGAGCTCGATGTCGATCGCCGGGAAGATCCGGCGCTCGGCCAGCTGGCGGTTCAGGACCAGCTCCATGTTGCCGGTGCCCTTGAACTCCTCGAAGATCACCTGGTCCATGCGCGAGCCGGTGTCGACCAGCGTGGTCGCGAGGATCGTCAAGGAGCCGCCCTCCTCACAGTTGCGCGCCGAGCCGAAGAACTTCTTCGGGTGCTCGATGACCTTGGCGCCGATGCCGCCCGACATCGTGCCGCCACCGCGGCCACCCATGTCGGAGTTGTAGGCGCGGGTCAGACGCGTGATCGAGTCGAGCAGGATCACCACGTCCCGGCCGGTCTCGACCAGCCGCTGCGCGCGGCGCAGCGCCATCTCCGAGACGCGGATGTGGTGCTTGGGCCCCTCGTCGAGCGTCGAGACGATGACCTCCTTGTTGGGTCCGGTGATCGTGCGCTTCCAGCCGGTGGCTTCCTCGGGCCGCTCGTCGATCAGCAGCACCATCATGTGCACGTCCGGATAGCGGGTCGCGACCGCGTGGCAGATCTTCTGCAGCAGGATCGTCTTGCCGGAGCGCGGCGGCGCGACGATCAGGCCGCGCTGGCCTTTGCCGATCGGACACAGCAGGTCGATGATGCGCAGCGAGATGTCGCCGTCGCCGGGTTCGAGCACGAACATCGGCTGCGGGTCGATCACGGTCAGTTCCTTGAAACCGCGGCGCTTGAGCGACGCCTCGGGCGCCATCCCGTCGACGCGGTCGACCTGCGCGAGCGTCAGGCGGCGCGCCCCACGCGTCGGGACCCCGGCCTGGCCCTCGATACCGCAACCTTCCATCAGGCGCAGCGAGCGCGTCATCTGCGCGGGCACGAACACATCGGGCGGCTCGTGCGGTTCGGGCGGCAGGAACGAATTGCGCGCCTGGCGCAACCAGCCGGTGCCGTCCTTCTGCATCTCGAGCACGCCATCGCAAGGCTCGAGCGCACCGTCCCAGAGCGGCAGCGGGGCCCCGTCGGGCCCGAAGGCGGGGACGGGCGCTGCGGCCATTCCCCCGCCACCGTAGTCGCCACCGCCATCCATGCCGCCGTTGCCGCGCATCCCGCCGCCGAGGCCGTGGCCACCGCCACCCCCCCCGCCGCCGCCGCCCCCACCACCACGACGCCGGCGGCGGCGCGGGCGCCAACGGCGCTGCTGGAATCCACCGGAGTCGGCGTTCTCGGGAGAGCTCTGCTCGCTGTTCATCATTGGACTGTCCCAGTTGGGCCAGCTTCCGGGCCCGGGTGCACCCGGCAGGACCAGAACAGAGCGCCCCCGCCGGCGCAGCAACGCTGCCGGGGGCTGGTCAGTCCGCACTTTGCGGTCGTGCGCTCGCGCAAGGTTCGCTTGCTCAAGGTGCTCTGGGTCAATGCGGGGTGGTGCAATGCCTGTCATCGCGATCGCGAGCACGGTCGGCTGGTGGCGGGGAGAGGGGAACCCGACAGCGGTCTCCAAGTGGACGCTGAAAGACGGTCCGCCCTCAAAAACTCCCGCCGAGGCCTCGAGTGACCCGCGGCGCCTGTTCAGTCGTGCGCAAAGACGCCGTCAGGCGTCTCGACGTCGAGCCCCGTCCCGTCGCAGCAGCGGTCTGCCGTAGCGAAGAGTGCTGCGGCGCGGGTGCGGGGAGCAGACTCCACCACTTGTTGGTTCTGGACCAGGTGGTTGATTCTGCTCCAGGTGGTCGGTTCTGCTCCGGGCCGCCGGATCTCATGAGCACGAGATCCTGGAGGCTCGAAAACGACAGGCGGGAGGGTAGCCACGACCTCCAGCAGGCGCAAGCTGGCGGGACAGGTTTTTTTCGCCGCCCACCGGGGAGGCTCGGTTGCTTCAGGCCCTGCGAAGGGCTAATCGGAACCGGTGCGTGCGGTTGGGTTCCGTGGGTCGGCGCCGGGTCCGGACGCCGCTGCAGGCGGACTCAACCCGGCCCCCATCGGCACCCGAAAGCGACCATGCAACCGCCTGCACGCCTGCGCGAACCGAACAAGCGTCATGCAAAACCCCTATCCGACTGATCCGATCCGCCCCTTCCGCCTGAACGACGAGGACGACGACGAGCACGAGGACGGGCCCGGTGGCTGCGACTCCGGCGCCAAGGGCGGCGACGGCTCACTGCTGGACCGCCATCTGCTCGCCAGCCGCACGGTCGTGCTCGCGGGTCCGGTCAGTGACAAGCTGGCCCAGTTCTGCCAGGTGCGCCTGCTGGCGATGGAGCGCATGGACAAGGAGCGGCCGATCACCGTCCTGATCAACTCGCCCGGCGGCAGCGCCGATTCGGGCTTCGCGATCTACGACATGCTGCGGTTCGTGCAGCCGCCGATCCGCACGATCGTGAATGGCCTCTGCGCCTCGGCCGCGATCCTGATCGGACTGGCCGCCGAGAAGAAGGACCGCTACGCGCTGCCGGAGAGCCGCTTCCTGATCCATCAGCCGTCGACCACGGGCCAGGGCACCGCCTCCGACCTCGACATCACGGCCCGTGAGATCATCAAGCTGCGCGAGCGCTACAACCGCATCATCGCCGAACGCACGGGCCAGAATCCGGAGAAGGTGCTGACCGACGCCAAGCGGGACTTCTGGCTCAACGCCAAGGAAGCCCTCGAATACGGCCTGATCAGCAAGGTGGTCAGGAAGCGCTCCGAACTGCCGGAGTGAACCCGGGACGGCGCGAGGCGTTAGGCTGCCGCCGCCGCCATGGCTCCGCCCCGCCTGCTCGCCATCGTCCTCCTGACATGCGCCGTCGCTGCGGCGCAGGAGCGGCGCGAGCTGCTCGCGCGCGTCCTGACCTCGGGCGGCCGGCCGCTGGCTGGAGCCACCGCGCGCTACGTGCCGTGGTCGCGCTTCGCGTTGCCGGTGCTCGCGCGCCAGGTGCCGGGCGAGCCGGAGGTGCGCGGCAGCACCACGGCGGACGGGACGCTGCGCCTCCTGGTCCCCGCGGGGGCCGGCACGCTGCTGATCGAACACGAGAGCGGGCTCGGCGCGCTCGTGCCTCGGGTCGTGCCGGGCACCCCGCTCCGGGTCGGCGTCGAGCCCTGCGGCGAGATCGTCTGGCAGACGGGCGCGGCCGTGCCGCGCACCTGGATCCGCGCGGTCGTCGCAGGACCGCAGCAGATCCCGCTCGGCGAGCGCAGCGGCCGACGGCTGCGCCTGCCCCCCGGTGAGTACGCACTGCTCGCGAGCAGCGGCGGGCGCGCGCTCGACCAGCTCACCCGCGTCCTCTCCGGTCAGGAGGCGCGGCTCGAGTTCGACCACGGCCTGTTCGCGAAGGTGCGGACCCCGAGCGCAGTCGAAGTGCGGCTCGCCGAGTGGCCCGAGTTCCCGCTGCTCC
>CAZSKV010000173.1:0-7029 GCA_964607495.1 uncultured candidatus Brocadiaceae bacterium | reverse complement strand
CAGCCCGAGGGCGCGCTCCGCCGATAGGCGGGGAGAAGGACGAAGGCATGGCGGAAACCCTGGGATCGCTCTGCGACAAGCTGACCATCCTCGAGCTCAAGCGATGGCATGCCGAGCAGCCGGCAAAGCTCGCGAGCCTCGCGCAGCAGATCACCGCGCTCAGCGCCGAGCTCGACGAGTACCTCGCGGCCGCGCTCGCGGGCACGATCCCCGTCGCGCGCCTGACCTTCGCCGCCAACAAGGTGTTCAAGGCCGAAGGCAACACGCCGCGCGCGATCGCCGGGTCGATCGGCCAGGTGCTTGCCGAGCTCGCGCAGGTCAACTGCGCGCTCTGGCACGAACAGGAGAAGGTCTACGAGTTCGAACGCGTGCCGCCCGCGGACAAGGACCGGGTGGTCAAACGCCTCGCGGTCCTGAACCTCGAGCGCAACCACTGCATCGACGCGATCGACCGCACGTTCCAGGGAATCGTCCAGGGCAGCCTGGCAGGGAGTCCGCGATGAAGGAAGTCACGTCCACGGCGGCGGCGACGTTGCCGCGCCCGATCTGTACGAGGACCGAGCACTGCCGCGTGTGCGGCGCGCGCGGCCTGACGCCGCTGCTGGATCTCGGCGCGCAGGCGATCGGGAACGCGTTCCATCCGGCCGGGGCGCCGCCGACGCACAAGGCCCCGCTCGAGCTCGTGCTCTGCGCGAGCTGCTCGATGGTCCAGCTCGCGCATTCCGTCGCCACGGAGCTGATGTACTCGAGCTACTGGTACCGCTCGGGGGTCAACCGCACGATGCGCGAGCACCTCGCGGCGCTGATCACGCAGGCGGCGGCGGTCGCGGGCCTGCAGCCCGGCGACACCGTGATCGACATCGGCTGCAACGACGGCACCTCGCTCGCGGCCTACCCGCCGGGGATCCACACGATCGGCGTCGACCCCTCGAACATCCGCCCGCAGCGCTGCGACCACTTCGTGAACGACTACTTCTCGTTCGCGGCGGTCGAGGCGGCCCTCGCCGGCCGCGGCGCGAAGATCGTGACCTCGATCGCGATGTTCTACGACCTCGACGCGCCGCAGGCGTTCGCGCGCGACATCCGCAAGTGCCTGCGCGCCGACGGCATCTGGGTGCTCGAGCTCTCCTACCTGCCGGCGATGCTGGACGCGGCCTCCTACGACACGATCTGCCACGAACACGTCTCCTACTACCGGATCGCGACCTTCGAGCGCGTGCTCGCCGGCACCGGCCTCGAGCTCTTCGACGTCGAGTTCAATGCGAGCAACGGCGGTTCGTTCCGGCTCTTCGTCGCGCCCGAGCGGATGCGCCAGCCGAGCGAGCGCCTGCAGCAGGCAAGGCTGCAGGAGCAGCTCGGCCGCTACGACACCAAGACCCCGTACGACGCCTTCGTGGTCCAGGTGCAGACCGCGCGCGCCGAGCTGCTGAGCTTCCTGCACCGCTGCAAGAACCAGGGGAAGAGCGTCTGGGGCTACGGCGCCTCGACCAAGGGCATGGTCACGCTGCAGTACTGCGGCGTCACGCCGGCCCTGCTGCCCGCGATCGCCGAGCGCAACCCCGACAAGTACGGGCTCTACACGCCAGGCACCGGGATCCGGATCACCGACGAAGCGGAGATGCGCGCGGCGAAGCCCGACTACCTGGTCGTGCTGCCCTGGCACTTCCTCGCCGAGTTCCTCGAGCGCGAGCACGCCTACCTCGAGGCCGGGGGCAAGATCGTCGTGCCACTGCCCGAGTTCAAGGTCTACGCGCTCGCGCCCGCCGGCTGAGCATGGCGGTCCCGCGCGGCATCCTGCTGAACTGCACGGCGGCGCAGTGCAGCATCTACGAGTCCGGGCGGATGTTCCATGCGGCGCTCCGCGACGCGCCGGAGTACGCGCTCGACTACCGCGAGATCTCGCGCTTCGAGGACATCCCGCGCAGCGGCTACGACTTCTACGTCTTCAACTACCACCACGTGACGATGGCGTGGCTGGACACGAAGCGGTTGCGGGAGCTCCCGGGGCCCAAGCTGACCTTCGTGCTGGAGATGCTGCCGGGCAATCCCTTCGTGTTCTGCCCGAAGGACTTCGACGCCTACTGCGTGCCCGACCCGACGCACCGTTGCGCCGACCCGCGCGTGTTCGCATTCCCGCGGCCGCTGGAGCAGGCGCCGGCGCTGCCGCCGCACGTGCCGCACGAGGTGCCCTGGATCGGCAGCTTCGGCTTCGCGACGCCCGGCAAGGGCTTCGAGGTGGTCGTGCACGCGGTCAACAAGGAGTTCGAACGCGCCGTCGTGCGCCTGAACATCCCGGCCGGCACCCATGCCGATCCTGACGCGGCGCGCGCGCGCCAGCTCGGCGCGTTCTGCCAGTCGCTCGCGAAGCCCGGGATCGAAGTGCGCCTCGACCATCGCTTCCTCGCGAAGGACGAGCTGATCCGCTGGTGTGCGGAGAACACGTTGAACGTGTTCTTCTACCACCGCAACCAGCCGGGCCTCTCGGCCACGACCGACCAGGCGATCGTCGCCGGCCGGCCGCTGCTGGTCTCGCCCTGCGACACCTTCCGCCACATCCACGAGCACATCAGGCCCTACCCCGGACAGTCGCTGCGCGCGGCGATCGCGGAGACCGGACCGGCCGTCGCGAAGATGCGCGAGCTCTGGGCCAAGGAGCGCTTCGCGGCGCGCTTCGCGGCGGTGCTCGCGACGGTGCATGCAGGGCAGGCGCCAGCGGTGATCGTGGCCGACGCGCCGCGCACGCCCCGCGCGCGGAGGCGGGTCCTGTTCGTCAACCACGCGGAACAGGCCTGCGGCATCCACGAATTCGGCCGGCGGGTAGCGGCCACCCTCGAGGGCGAAGGCAGGAGCGAGTTCGTCTACGCCGAGTGCGACTCGGCCGCGGCCTACACGGCGCAGCTCGCGGCGTGCCTGCCCGATGCCGTGGTCTGCAACTACTACCCGGCGACGATGCCCTGGGTCACGGCCGCGCTCGTGCAGGAGTCCGGAGTCCCGCATGCGGCGATCCTGCACGAGGTGACCGGGCACTCGGCTGCCGGCGTGCTGGACGACGTCTTCGACCTGCAGATCGCGCACGACCCGACGCTGATCGCGGCGCCGCCGCGGTTGCTGCGTGCCGGCCGGCCGCTGGCCGCGCCGGCGCCACCGGCGCCGCCGCCCGATCGCCCGACGATCGGCAGCTTCGGTTTCGCGCTGCCCGGCAAGGGCTTCGCGCGGCTCGTGGCGCAGGTCGAGAGCGAGTTCGACACGGCGGTGATCCGGCTGCACATGCCGCGCTCGCCGTTCGGCGATCCGCAGGGCAAGGAGCTCGCGGCCTGCGTCGCCGCCTGCCGCGCCGCGCACACGAAGCCGGGGATCGTGCTCGAGATCACGCACGAGCTGCTCGCGACGCCGGAACTGCTCGCGTTCCTCGCCGGCAACTCGATCAACGTGTTCCTCTACGACACGGCGCGCAGCCGCGGGATCTCGAGCGTGCCCGACCTGGCGCTCGCGGTCGACCGGCCGCTCGCGGTCTCGCGCTCGCCGATGTTCCGGCACCTGCACGGCTTGCAACCCTCGATCTGCGTCGAGGACCGGCCGCTGCGCGCGATCCTCGCCGACGGCACGGCACCGCTGCAGGCGCTGCGCGCGGCCTGGTCGGCGACGCGGCTGCGCGGCGACTACGAAGCGATCGTCGCGCAGCTGCTCGCGCGCCGCGAGCCGCCGGCCGTCGATCTCTTCGGCGCCGCGTTGCGGCGCATCGCGCGCGCGCACGCGCCGGCGGCCGTGCTCTGCGTGGATCCGGCCGCCGACGGGCTGCTGCTGGCCGCGGTCCGCGAAGGCCTCGTCCCGAGCACCGTGACCCGCGGCCACGGCGCGGGTCCGGAAGCCGGCTTCGACCTGGTGTGCGCGAGTGCCGGGCTCGGCGAGGCCGCCGCCGACCGCCGGCGGCTGCTCGCGCTCACCGCTGGGCTCGCGCCGGGCGGCCACTTGCTGCTCGGGCGCCACCCGCAGGAGGCGGCGGACCCCGCGGCACTCGCCGGGTTGCGCGAGACCCTGTGCCAGGGCCTCGCCGGGCTCGAGCTCGCGTTCGCCTCCGCCGACGCGCGCGAACCCTGGATCGTGCGCCGGAGGCGGCCATGACCGCGTTGATCTTCGGGGCCTCGGGCCAGACCGGGCACTACCTCGCGCGCCTCCTGGCGGCCCGCGGCGAGCGCTTCGTCGCGGTATCGCGCGCGACGCACGGCCCGGCCGGCGACATCCGGGATGCGGGCGCCGTCCGGCAGCTGGTGGCGGCCACGCAGCCCGACCTCGTGTTCCATCTCGCGGCGCGCTCGACGACCGCCCATCTGCACCTCGCCGAGAACCGCGCGACGATCGTGGACGGCGCGATCCACGTGCTCGAGGCCTGCCGGCAGCATGCGCCGGGCGCACGCGTGTTCCTGGCCGGCAGCGGGCTCGTGTTCGCGAACCACGGGGCGCCGCTGCGGGCGACCGACGCGTTCGCGCCGACCAGCGCCTACGCGCTCGCGCGGATCGAAGCGGTCTACGTCGCACGCTACTACCGGAGCCTCGGCCTGCGGGTCTGGCTCGGCCACCTCTTCCACCACGAGAGCCCGCGCCGCGGCAAGGAGCACGTCGCGATGCGGATCGCGCAGGCAGCGCGCGCGATCGGCACGGGCGCGGCCGGCAAGCTGCGCCTCGGCGACCCGCTGGTCGAGAAGGAATGGACGCATGCCGAGGATGTCGCCCGCGCGATCCTCGCGTTCGTCGCCCAGGACCAGGTGCACGAGACCTGCATCGCCTCGGGCCTCGCGCGGCCGATCGCCGCCTGGGCGGAGGCCTGCTTCGCGCATCACGGGCTCGACTGGCGCGACCACGTCGAGGCGACGCCCGGCTTCGTGCCCGAGTACCGCCGTCTGGTCGGCGACCCCACGGAGATCCGTGCGCTCGGCTGGCAGCCGCAGGTGGGTTTCGCCGAGCTCGCGGACGAAGTCATGGAGGCCCTCGCGTGAGCGGCGTCTCCGAGTACGCGATCGCGGTCTTCCACAACAAGGGCGATGTGCTCGCGGCGACGCCGATCGCGCGCCAGCTGAAGGCCGACGAGCCCGGTTGCCGCGTGACCTGGTTCACGGCGGCGGCCCATGCGGAGGTGCTCGCCGAGAATCCCTTCGTCGACAACGTCGTGGTGCTGCCGGGCGACCCCCTGGCCCTCGACGCCGAGATCCCGCAGCTGCGGCAGTGGCGCGCCTGGAAGCGCTTCTTCACGCCGGCCGCCTACATGAACTACGCCGCCAGGCCGGGGGCTTCGGTCTTCGACCTCGTGAAGGCCGGCGCCGGACTGGAGTGGAGCGTGCCCTTCGAGTTCACGTTGCGCCTGCGCGCGGCCGAAGTGCGGCAGGCGCAGCGCTACTGGGCGCGGCTGCCGGCCGGGCCGAAGATCCTGGTCGAGACCGAGTACTTCTCGGCGCAGTCGATCTGGGAGGACGACTGGGCGTTCGCCTTGGCCGAGGGTCTGCGGGCGGTCGACCCGGTGCTGGTGTTCACCTCGGCGAGCCGGCCGCGCTTCCTCGACGAGCTCGCCGACCGGCATCCCAAGTCGGTCTGGTGTCGCGAGCCCTGGCGCCACAACGCCGAGCTCTACAACCTCTGTGATGCGTTCGTCGGCGTGTCCTCGGGCATCTCGGCGCTGACCTGTTCCGACTGGTGCCGACGCGACGTGCCGCATCTCGAGATCGTCAAGGACGAGCACTACGGCGGCGCCGAGCTGCACCACCACGAGGAGCTGATCAGCTGCTTCTCGCGCGCGGCCTTCGGGGCAGCCCTGGCCGAGCTCGCGGCGCGGCTCGGCGGCCCGACGCCGCCACCCCGTCCGCCGTTGCAGACACCTGCACCCGTCACGATCCCGCGCCCGCCGCGCACCTCGGTCCCGGCCACGCTGCTCGCCGAAGGCAAGCGCCACGGTCAGGGCAACGACTGGCTCGTGCTCGACTCCGATGCGGAGCCGCTGCAGGAGCTGGCCGCGCGCGCAAAGGGCAGCCTCGACGGGCTCGTGCTCGCGCACCTGCTGCAGCGCGCGCCGGATCCGGCCGAGCTGCTGCGGATCGCGGCTCGCGTGCTGCGCCCGGCCGGCGTGCTGCTCTGCACCGGGCCCAATCCGCGCGGCGTCTGCGCGCAGGCGCTCGGGGACCGCTGGCCCTGGCGCGGCGACCTGCCGCTGCGCCGGCTGCTGGCCGAGTGCGGCTTCGAGGTCTTCGACTGGCGGACCGCCGCGAGCGGCATCCCGCGCGAGCTGCCGCTGCAGGCCCTCGCGCGGCTCGCGCCCGACACCGTGCAGCAGCGGGGAGAAGACCTGCTCGCAGCCGTCGAGCGCGCCGGCAGGGGCGAGGAGATCATCGCCTTTGCGCGGCCGCGGGCGCGGGTGCGGAAGGCGTGAGCAGGATCTCGGTGTGGCCTGGTCCTGGGGCCAGAACCACTTCGGATGCAAACGTGGCGCCGGGGAGTTCGCACTCCACGCGTGTGGGGCCAGGTGCGAGAACGAGTTCTCCGACCAGCGTGCATCCTGCACCCTCTCCGTCCGGCCGTTGACGCGGCAAGAGAACCAACACCTCCCTCGTGGCCTGCTGCTCGACGAATGCAAGCGCGCGGTCGCAGGCGAACGCCGCCGCAGCACGCAGGACGATCCGGACCCGCACCGCCTTGTGCAGCTCCATCTGCATCTCCCCGGCGCGACTCTGGGTCGGCGACAGGACTCCGAGCCAGGCCGAGAACTTGCCGAGCGCGGCCACCTTCGCCACTCCGGCAAGAGACGCCACTTCGGTCGGCTGCCACCAGCTCAGCGGGCCGACCTGGAGCAGGGACTCGTCGGCGCAGCGGATGCCCGCAGGCGCAAGTGCGTACACCTTGAGCGGCCAGTCAGCCGCTTGCGGGCCCGTGACGAGGACTCGCTGGGGCACTGCGTAACTGTCCTGGCAACCGCATCTGGCGGCGGCAGGCGCTGCGTGCACGATCGGCGTGATGGCGAAACGCATGTACGACCGGTCAACGGTC
>CAZSKV010000172.1:0-2920 GCA_964607495.1 uncultured candidatus Brocadiaceae bacterium | reverse complement strand
TCGCTCAAGACCCACCGCGATTTCTTCGGCACCACGGAACATGCCGAGGCCGGTGAAGCCCCCTGGCCGATGGGCCTGGCGCTGGGCACGCTGGGCGTCGTCACGGTGCTGGTCGCGTTGACGAGCGAGATCTTCGTCGAGTCGGTGCAGAAGGCCGCGGAGACTTTCGGCATGACGCCGGCCTTCGTCGGCTTCATCGTCGTGGCCCTCGTGGGGGGCGCGGCCGAGATGACCTCGGCATTCGCCGCCGCGCGCAAGAACCGGCTGGACCTGAGCGTGGGCATCGCGCTGGGTTCCGCGACCCAGATCGCGCTCTTCGTGGCTCCCGTGCTGGTGTTGCTCAGCTATGTGCTCGGACCGGCACCGATGGACCTGAGCTTCTGGCCGGGTGCGGTCGTCATGGTGCTGGTCGCGGCGGTCACTACGTCCTTCGTGACCACCGGTGGCCGATCGGCATGGTTCGTCGGGGTGCTCGTCGTGATGGTCTACCTGGTCTTCGCGATGACGCTCTACCTGCTCCCACCGCGGGCGCAGTGACCTGGCTGCTACGCTGAAGCGGTTGCGACTTCGACGCCTCCTACCTCTGCTCGCCCTCGCGCTGGTCAAGGCGCTCCCGGCGCAGGAGCTGCCCCTGCGCCTGGTCTCGGCCTCGGCCCCGTTGCTGCCCGATCCGGCCGAATGGCAGGCCAGGCAGCAGAACGGCCCCGGTTTCACCGACCTCGCGTGGCGGGCGCGCGCGGACCTCGAGCGCGCACCCTGGGTGGACCACGAGTTCCTCGCCCGCGGACTCGCGCGCCTCGGCCCGTACTGCGCGCGCATGCAGGCGCTCGGCTTCAACGCCATCGTGCTGGCCGACGTCGTGCACGCGTTGACCTTCGACCAGGTCGATCCCCAGGACCGCTACGCGATCCTCGCCGCTGACCATCCGCTGCGTGCCCGCCACCAGGCCTACCGCGAGTTCTTTGGCAAGGCGATCGAACTCGCGCACGCACACGGCCTGCGCGTGCTGCTGAACACGGACGAGTTCGTCCACGTCGACGAACTCGCGCGCTGGATCACATCGGGCGGCGCGCCACTGACCGCCGACAACGACCGGCTCTGGCAGGCCTGGCGCGCGAAGTACCGCGAGCTGTTCCGCGTGCTGCCGGCACTCGATGGCGTGCAGGTCCGCCTCGGCGAGATCTATGTCTACGGCGCCTACCGGGGCAAGGCGATCACCGCGCCCGACGGCAAGGATCCGGCGCTCTACCGGCGCATCGTCGAGGAGACGCAGAAGGTCGTCTGCGGCGAACACAAGAAGCTGTACGTGCACCGCACATGGTGCATGTACGGCGACGGCATCCACACGACGCCGGCGCTCTACGACGCGGTCTTCGCCGGGCTGCCGCGCGAGGGCCTGGTCGTCTCGGTCAAGCACACCGCGACCGATTTCTGGCAATGGCAGCCGCAGAACCCGACGCTCGGGCGGGGCGAGCCCCACCAGATCGTCGAGTTCCAGGCCCGGCACGAGTTCGACGGACAGGGGCTCGTGCCGTGCGTGAAGGTGCGCGACTTCACCGCACGCATGCGCTTCGTGCACGAGCACGGACTGCACGGGGTCTCGATCTGGGCGACCGAAGGCGGCCTCGACAACAGCGCGGACCGCCGCGCCTGGGACACGATCCCCTACTACGGTCGCTTCCCGTACTGGACCGAGGCCAACCTCTGGCTGCTCGCCCGGCTGATGCGCGACCCGCTCAGCGAGCCCAAGGCCGCGCTCACCGAGTGGGGCACCGCGACGTTCGGGGCGGCGGCCGGGCCGGCGATCGCCGAGCTGCTGCTGCGCAGCGACGCCGCGAGCGCGCAGGTGCACTACCTGCCGGCTTTCGCCGCGACCACGCTCTGGCATCCGAGCCCGACGCGGTGGTTCAAGCTGGCAGACCGAGGCTTCGACCCCTATGCCGCGCCGCTGCGCGAGCCCCGTGAGAAGCAGCTGCGCGACGAGATCGCGACGATGGAGGAACTCTGCGCCGGACTCGCGGCGGGCGCACGAGCGCTGCCGCTCGCGGATCCGGCGCAGCGCCAGGCCGTGGTGGCTTCGTTCGCCCACCTCGATTGCCTCGCGCGGCTCTTCGGCAGCTGGCGCCGCTGCAAGCTCGCTTCCCTGCAGCAGCGCCCGCTCGGGACCGAACCGGAGACGCTCGAACGCGTGCTCGCCGAGTACCGGCGCGAGCACGGCAGCTACGACACGACCGAGGTCGAGCACAGCCGCGCGCGCATGCTCGCGCTCGCCACACCCGGGCCGGTGCGCGAGCACCCGGTGCGTCTGAGCCACGGCCCAGCGCTCGGCGACGTGCAGGCACGTTCGATCCAGATCTGGGCCCGGGCCGAGCGCGCGAGCCAGATGCACGCGCTGCTGCGCGCCGACCATGCCGATGCCGCGCTGCCGGCCATGGTCCTCGCCGCGGAGCCAGCGCACGACCAGTGCGTGACCTTCACCTTCGCCGGGCTCGAGCCGGCTTCGCTCTGGCACGCGCAGGTCTGGGCCAGCGACTCGACCGATCCCAGGGAACTGCCGCCCGCGGACGCCACGCGTCTCGTCGTGCACACCCAGCCGCCCGAGAGCCACCGGCGGCGGGTGCGCCTCGCGTTCTCCGGCGATGTGTGCGGGCAGAACATCGGCCGCGATCGCGATCAAGGGATCCCCATCTACCGCGCGCTCCTGGCCCGCGCCCCCGATGCGTTCCTCGGCCTCGGCGACATGATCTACGCCGATTCGGGGCTGGATGCCGAGAGCCGTTTCGGCCGGGCGCAGGTACCGCTCGCCGCGGTCGTCCCCCCGACGCTCGCGAGCTACCGCGCGCACTGGCGCTACCTGCGTGACGATCCCGGGCAGGCGGCCTTCGCCCGTGCGGTGCCGACGAGCCAGACCTGGGACGAC
>CAZSKV010000171.1:0-7910 GCA_964607495.1 uncultured candidatus Brocadiaceae bacterium | reverse complement strand
CCGATCTACACGAAGACAGGTGATCACGGCGAAACCGGACTCTTCGGCAACCAGCGTGTGCCGAAGGACGATCTGCGGATCGAGGCCTACGGCACGGTGGACGAGCTGAACTCCCAGCTCGGCGTGGTCCGGGCCGAGGGCCTTCCGGCCGACCTGGATCGCCGGCTCGCCGAGATCCAATGCGCGCTCTTCGAGATCGGAGCCGACCTGGCAACGCCCGGCGGCAAGGCCTCCCTGACCCGCGTCGAACCGGGGATCGTGCAGCTCGAACGGTGGATCGACGAGACGATGGACGCGCTCCCCGAATTGCGCACCTTCATCCTGCCCGCCGGCTGCCGCGAGGCAGCCGCGTTCCATGTGGCGCGGACCGTGTGCCGGCGGGCCGAGCGCAGTTTCTGGGCGGTCAAGCAGCGCGATGCGGTCCCCGAACTCCTCGGGGTCTACCTCAACCGTCTGTCGGACCTGCTCTTCGCCTTGGCGCGCGCGGCCAACCACAGGCGCGGGGTGACCGACGTGGCCTGGGAACGGCGCTGAGCGAGCCGGCGGTTCGGCCAGGGAGACCGATCAGACCGGCCCGGCAGCCGTGCGACCCAGACGGCACGCGCGGCGCAGCCACATCATCGCCCGCTCGACTTCGCGCGGCCCGGTGACCGGAATCTCCACGAACTCACGGGACTGGGGGTCACCGTCGTCGGGCATCCGCTTGGCACCGATGATCTTGAGGGCTTCCGTGACCTGCGGGGGAGCGAGCTTGACGACGACGCCCTTCTTGCCGAGATAGGCGAAGACCTGGCCGCGGACGAAGAAGCTGTCCTTGCCTCCGACATTCGCCCGGGTCACGTCTTTCCAGGCACAGAGGCGCTCTACGATAGTGGCGAGGCAATCCATGAGGCGAAGCAGTATAGCGACGCCCTCCCTCACTCCCTAGAAGTCGTTTCGCGAAGCTCCGGCCCCCCGAGCGCCTCAGCCGCGCAGGAGGGTGTTCTTCGCGACCAGGAACATCATCGCGGGGTACTCATCGAGCCGGCGGCGCAGATAGGCGATCGCCATCCCCCACCCCAGCGCGAACGGCACGTAGAGCCGGGCCCGGATCCCGCGGCTCACGAGTTCCTGCAGCAGGCGCTCGCGTGGAACCCCGTAGAGCATTTGCACTTCGAATTGCTCGGGCCGTGCGCCGACCTTTGGCACGATGCCGTCGACGAAACGCCGGACATAGGTCTCGTCGTGGGTCGCGAACTCGACGAAGTGGCCGCGCTGCAGCAGCCGCTCGGCGAGGTAGAGCAGGCGTTCCTTCATCTCTGGTTTCGCCACCAGGGCCGCTTCGGCCGGTTCGCGATAGATCCCGATCACGACGCGCGTCCGGATCTTGGGCGGCAGCAGGTCGAGGTCCTTTTCGCTCCGGTGCAGGCGGCTCTGGATCACACACCCGACGTGCGTGTGACCCTTGCCGTGCAGGAGCCGGAGGGTCTCGAGCGTGAAGTCGGTCCAGTGCCGGCTCTCCATGTCAAGGGTCAGGCGTACCCCTTTGGCCCGCGCCCGCTCGGCGATCTCCAGCACGCCCTCGCGCGAGCCCCTGCCGCTCCCGCCATGGTCCATCGGCTCGGTGGTGTAGCTCGAGAGTTTGAGGCTCAACGTCGGCTTGGTCGCCGGATCGGAGAAGCGCGGATCGCCGGCGGCCACGTCGACCATGCGCAGGTAGGTGTCGATGTTCTGGCGGACCGTGGCCTGGTTCGTGATCCCCTCGGCCAGCAGGTCGAGCGTGGTCAGGAGCCGCCTGCGGGCCAGCAGGCCGGCCGCGACATCCATGGCCTTTTGCAGCGAATCCCCAGCCACGTAGGGGCTCGCGAAGAAGCGCACCAGCGGCGCCGGGATCATGCGGATCAGCGGGTTCAAGCGGCGGCGGATGTTAGCAACAGCCCCTCCCCCTGCCGGAGCAAAGGCGACAGAATCCCTGCGTTCCGGAGTGCCATGCCTACTCGCCACCTCACCACGCTCGCGCTCTCTCTGTTCGTCTCGGGCCTTGCGGCCCAGGACCTCTATGTCGATGCCAGCCGCGGGAACGACCAGAACCCCGGTACCCCAGCCCTGCCGCTGCGGTCGCTGACCGCGGCCGCCGGAGTCGCCGGCAGCAACCAGACGATCTGGATCTACCCGGGTGTCTACGGTCCATCCGCGACCGGGGAGGTGCTGCCGATCAAGTTCGGCAGCACGACGCCGCAGCAGAACCTCGTGGTGCGCGGCATCGGCAGCGTCGTCTTCGACTGCGGCGGCGCCGGGGGCACCGCGATCAACATCGGACCGCTCGCGGCCGGCGGCCGGCTCACCGGCATCACCTTCACCAACATGAGCACGACCGACTGGTGGGCGAAGGTCATCGAGGCCGGCAGCTACAAGGGCATCGGCAGCGCCACGGGCTTCGAGGTCGACCGCTGCCGCTTCGAGAACGTGAACCGCGGCGTCGTGATCTGGGAGAACAATCCCCCGGTCACCGGCTGGAAGGTGCACTCGAACCTGTTCCGCAACCTGACGAACGACGGCATCAACGACTTCTTCGCGGGCTCCGCCAACCGGCTGTTCAACAACACCTTCGTCGGCAACACCCAGCTCGCGATCGTCAGCGACGGCGCGACGACCCAGATCGTGAACAACCTGATGGTCAACTGCCGCGTGGGGATCGGCGTCAGCGCGACGCAGGTGGCTGCCAACCTGGTGGCCAACGACATGTGGAACTGCCAGATCAACTTCCAGGGCATCACCACGCCGCCGGGCAACCTGAGCGTCGATCCGCAGTTCGTGAACGCCAGCCTGAACGATTTCCGGCTCAAGAGCACGAGCCCGCTGATCGAGGCAGGGGTCGCGAACGTCCCCGCGCGCGGCGATCTGGACGGCAACGCCGGCGCGATCGACTCCGACCTGAACGGTTCGATCCTGCCCGAGATCGGCGCCTACGAGACCACGCCACTCAAGGTCAGTGCGAGCTATGCGAGCCAGACCCTGAGCGTGAACCTGACCAACAACGGCGGCACGACGATCGCGTTCGGCGTGCTCGCGTTCAGCTTCGGGGACGGGATGCTGCAGGTGCCGGGCTGGAGCCCGATCCTCGTCGATCCGGCCAAGCTCGCGGTGGTGGTCAGCGGCGCGTTCCCGCTGCAGGTCACGGTGCCAAACCTCTACTTGCCCCTGGGGCAGCCACTCGTGATCGTGGGCCTCGGCTACTCCCCGCTCTCACCGGGCCTCGTGCCGGGCAATCAGGTGCTCTTGGTGCCCTGACCCGACGGCGCTGCGCATCAACTTGACGGGCCGGTCCTGCCGATGACTCCGCCGCAGGCCCGGAGGAGCCCCGATGCGCATCGTGTACCTGTTGGAGACCGCCGCTGAACTGTGGGGCGGCGTGAAGTCGGTGTTGGCGGACGCAAACCTGTTGCAGGCGCGCGGCCACGCCGTGCACGTGCTCGCGAAGTCGCCGCCGCCAGGCTGGATGCAGCTCGCGTGTGGCTTCACCCAGGTCCCGGACTTCGCGCCCGAACGCATCCCGGACGCCGACGTCGTGGTCGGCACGTTCTGGACGACCGTGCCGTTCGCCGCGCGCTGCCGTCGTGGTGTGCCCGTGCACTACTGCCAGGGCTACGAGGGGGACAACCCGGAGAACGCCGCCCAGCGCTCCCGGATCGAGGATGTCTACCGGCTGCCCGTGCCGAAGATCGTGATCTCGCCGCACCTGCGGGAGCTCGTCGCGGAGCGCTTCGGTGGCGACGTGCACGAAGTCGTCTACTCGGTCGACCACCAGGTCATGCGCCCGGCGCCCGAGCGGCCCTGCGGCCGGCCGGTACGCGTCGGTCTGGTCGGCCCCTGGCAGATCCCGTGGAAGGATCTGCGCACCGGCTACCAGGCCGCCGAGCTCGCGCACCGCGCCGGGCTGCCGCTGCAGCTCGTGCGCGTGACGAACACGGCGCCGCATGCCGAGGAGCGCGCGTTCACGCTGCCGGTCGAATGGCACGAGCGCGTCGCGCCGGCGCAGATGGGCGAGATCTACCGCACCCTCGACGTGATGCTCTGCACTTCGAGCGGGCCGGAGGAGGGGTTCTTCATGCCGGCTGTCGAGGCGATGGCCTGCGGCGTGCCGTGCGTGATGACCGACATCCCGTGCTTCCGCGGCTACGGCGACGGCCAGTACGCGATGTTCGTGCCGGCCCGCAAACCGGCCGCCATGGCCGAAGCCCTGGTCCTCGCGGCCGGACACGCGCACGTGCGCGCGCAGTTGCGCAACGAGGGGATCCGCACGGCCGCCGCCTTCACGCCCGAGCGCCACGTCGAGGCGATCGAACGTGCCTTCGGTGCGCTCGTCGCCGCGAGCGAACGCCGCGGCCTGCTCTCCAGCGCGGATCTGCCGAACCTCGAGCAGAGCATCCTGGTCTCGCTGCGCACGACGGCAGAAGGCTGGCTGCAGCAGGCCGCCTACGCACGGGCGCTGGCCTGCCTCGAGGCCGCGACCCACCTCGCCCCCGAGGACCCGGCGCTGCTGCACGAGCTCGGCTACGTGCGCTACCTGGCTGGGGACGACGCCGGCGCCCTGCGTGCCTACGACTCCGCCCTCGACCGCGGCGCCGCGAGTCGCGACCTGCACGCCGGCCGCGCCCTGATCCTGTTCGCGCGCGGCGACCACCAGGGGGCACGCGATGCCTACCAGTGCGCGCTGCAGATCGGCCCCGAGGACGCGGAACTCTGGAACAACCTCGGTGTCGCCCGCCACAAGAGTGGCGACGCGCGCGGTGCCGCCGACTGCTTCCGGCAGGCCTTGGCGCTCGATCCGCACTGTGCCGATGCGCGGCAGAACCTGAGCGGCTGCAGCGGGTGAGCGGGATGCGGCTGCTCAGCAACCTGCCGCTCGAGTGCTTCGAGCCGCGCGCGAACCTCGCGGGGTTCGAGATCGTGAGCTTCGGGCCGCCGCACCGGATGTGGATCGACGGGACCTTCCATCCCTTCGACGTCGCGTTCGACCCCGCGATGGAGGGCCTCGAGACCCTGCTCGCGCGCCTGCCGCCCGGGTTCCGGCCCGACGCGATCCTGATCTGGTGGCCCGATCAGGAGCCGATTCCCGAGGGCATCGAGCGCGCGCCGTGCCCGGTGGTCGGCATCCTCTCCGACTACAACCTCTCCCTGCCCTACGTCGTCGGCACCTGGCCGTGCTTCGACGTGCTGCTCGTCGACCGGCCCGGCGTGCGGCTCTTCGAGCGGCTCGCGTTCCCGGACGTGCGCTGGTTCTGCCAGTTCACGTTCAAGCAACCCAGCCACCGCCTCCACCCCGGGATCGCGCGTGACCTCGATCTCGGCTTCATCGGCAACCTCAATCCAATCGTGCAGCGCGAGCGCGCCCCGTGGATCGAGCGCGTGCGCGCGCTGGGCAGTGCCGGCCTCGCGGTCGAAGTCAAAAGCGGCGTGTTCGGGGCCGAGTACGGCAGATTCCTGAACCGCTGCCGCATCGCGTTCAACCGCTCGATCCGCGGCGAGATGAACCTGCGCGCGTTCGAGGCCCCGGCCTGCGGCGCAATGGCGATGCTCGAGACCAGCAACGAAGAAGTGCGGGAGTTCTTCGTGCCGGGCGAGGAGGTCGTGCTCTACGACGACACCGACTTCGAGGAGCTCGTGCACCGCTACTTGCGTGACGAGCGCGAGCGGGCGCGGATCGCCGCCAATGGCCACCGCCGCGTGCAGGAGCACCGTCTCGGCAAGCGCCTCGAGGTACTCGCGCGCACGCTGCAGGCCAAGGGCCCGGGCCGTCCGGCAGCGACGCCCTTCGACCTCGCGCTCGCGCGCGGCATCGCGATGCTCTCGACCTGGGCGGACGGCCGCGCGACCGCGCGGACCCTCGCAACCGCGAGGCGGCTCGCACCCGACGACCCGAGACCGCTGAACGCCCTCGCGCTCGCGCTGCTGCGCGTGGACGCGCGCGCTCACGCCAGCCAGGCCGTCGAACTGCTGCAGCGCGCCACCTGGTGCGACACCAGCTACGTGCCGGCCGCGCAGAACCTCGCATGGATCCTGGCTCGCGCCGGGCACGCCGAGGCGAAGGCACACGCCGACGACGATCTCGCGCGCCGGCGCGCCTCGACCAGCAGCTGGCGCGATCTCGACGGCCCGGTGCTGCCCTTCGGCAGCGCGGCCGAGAGCCTCGACTACGCACAGGCCTTGCGCGACGCGGTCGCCACCGGCGTGCCGCGGCTCGGCCTCAGCCGTGCGCCGTAGCGACCTCGCCGGCCTCGTCGACGACCGGCGGCATGCTCGCGGCGATCGTGGTCAACCGCGCCACGGCATCGTCGTCACTGCTCGCTTCCCACAGCGCGTCGGCGAGGCGCGCATGCACCTCTTCGCGCGGGTCGCGTAGGAGCTGTTCGAGCAGCGGCAGGTCCGGCTCGGCGGGCATGCGCGTCTGCAGGAGCGGGTGCTGCTGGCTGGCCGCGAGCCACTCCGACTCCGGCAACGGCCGGTAGCGGCAGAAGAAGCCCAGGTGCCAGGGCAGGAAGCGCATCGTGCGCTCGCGGCCCTTCGCGTCGTCGCGGAAGTGCTGCTTCATGTAGACCGCGAGGCGGCGGTAGATCGCGATCCGCTCGGTGGCCGTCGGCAGGACGCTCTCCCCACGCGCGATCTCGGCGAAGAGCCACGGCTTGATCAGCACGCCGCGGCCGAGCATGACCGCGGCGCAACCTGACTCGGCCTGGCGCGCCTTCGCCTCGTAGTAGGTCAGGATGTCCCCGTTGCCGATGATCGGAATCCTGCGCTCGGTGACCAGCTGGCGGATCAGGTTCCAGTCGGCGCCCTTGGTGTAGCGCTGTTCGCGGGTGCGGGCGTGCAGGGTCACCGCCGCGGCACCGGCCTCCTCGAGCAGACGCGCGAGTTCCGGCGCGTTGATCTCCTCCTCGCTCCAACCCGAGCGCAGCTTGACGGTCACCGGCACCGGCAATCCGGCGACCATCGCCGCGACGAGCCTGGCCAGCGCCTGGGGGCGCTGCAGCAGGGTCGCACCCATGCCGCGGCGCACGACGTCGTGGATCGGGCAGCCGCAGTTGAGGTCGACAAAGCTCGCGCCGCGCGCGACGGCTTCCTTGCCCGCGGCGATGGCCTCCTCGGGATCCCGGGCCGCGAGCTGCACGCCGAAGCAGGTCTCGTCGGGGTGCTTGCGCAGCAGGGCGAGCTCGGACTTGGAGCGGCGCACGACCTGCCGCGCATACGCCATCTCCGACATCGTGACCTGCGCGCCGAAGTCGAGGCAGAGACGGCGGAACGGCAGGTTGCCGCCCTTCGTCAGCGGCGCGAGCAACGGCGGACCGGACCAGGGGAGCACGCGGGGATCATGTCGCCCGCGCCGGGGGCCGCCAGAGCGTCGTCGCAGAAAGCCTGCGGCTCAGAGGACGGGAAAGGCCGCGGTGATCGCGCCGACCTCGGCCAGCACCTGCTGCAACCGCGCGGCCGGCAGCGACCATGTCGAGCGCACGACGCGCTCGCTCCCGCCATCCCGCACACAGATCTCCGCCGCGAAGTGCGTCGGAGTCGCGCGCCGCACGTGCACGACGAGCCATGGATCCCCCGGGTCGAAGCTCGCGACCGCAGCGGTGCCAGCAGCCAGCGCGCGCAGATCGGTCGCGAAGCCGGCGAAGTCCTGCGCGCGCAGGAACGCCGAACACCGCCACGTGGCCGCTGGCGCGCGCACGCTGAACTCCGCGTGCAGCCAGTTCCCGTCGTGCTTGCCGAGACCTCCTGGCCAGGCGCGCGAATGGACGCGCACTTCGACAGCCTCGGTGTCACCGAGGCGGAGCAGCAGTGCTGGAATTTCGGACATGGTCATTGCGACATGGGCGGTGCAAGCGGCTTGCCCCGCTGTTGCAGGACCGTGGGAGGCAGCGACGCGGCGGGAT
>CAZSKV010000170.1:0-5476 GCA_964607495.1 uncultured candidatus Brocadiaceae bacterium | reverse complement strand
TCGTCGTGCCGAGCTCGGCACGGTCTCGACGCTCCCGCGCAACTCGGTGCGCTGGTCGTCACTCGCTGTCGGCGCGCACCTGCGTGCAGTCGTCGGATTCGGCACGCTCATGCAGTCGCTCGAGGAGCTGAGCGAACCGCCGCCGCCCGGGGCCGTCCGCTGCGACCCCGAAGTTCCGTTGCGCGTGCGGTGGCACTCGCCGAGCGAGCTTGCGCTCGAGTCGTTGCAGCCGCTGGATGCGGCCACGACCTACCAGCTGCGCCTGGCGACCAGCCTGCGCGCCCTCGATGGCCGCAGCCTGCCCGCGGATTGCCTGCTCGAGTTCTCGACGCCGCGCCCGCAGCTCGAAGGGGTCAGCAGCGAGGAGGACGCCCAGGGCACGCGCTTGCACCTGCGCTTCGACCAGAAGCTGCCGCTCGAGGGCCTGCGCAAGGCGCTGGCGGTCGTCGACGAGAAGGGCACGGCGCTCAGCAGCGAACTCCGCGGCATCACCGACGAACGCGCGCGTGACCAGGCTTTCGTCGTCGATCTCGGCAGCACTGCGCCTGGCACCGTGATCCTGACGACCACGGGCGACGTCGTGCCCCTGCGCGGCAATCTGCCGCTCGAGCCTCTGCGCCGCCGTGTCCGGCTGCGCGAGCCGCTGCGGGTCGCGAGAGTGGCCGCGGACCGTGGCGCCATCCGGCTGCACTTCTCGCGCGTGATCGAGCGCCCGGATCCGGCACTCGTGACGCTGGAACCGAAACAGCCGTTCCAGCTGCAGGCCGACCGCGACCAGCTGCTCGTCCTCGGCGAGTTCAAGCCTGGTTCGACCGTGACCGTCCGGCTCGAGCCCGGCTTTCCGAACCGCAGCCGCACCCAGCTCGCGACACCGGCGCTGCACCGCGTGCACGTGCCCGATCTCGAGCCGCGCGTCGAATTCGGCCAGCAGGGCAGCATCCTGTCGGCGCTCGCGCGTCCCGAGCTCTCGCTCGAGAGCGTGAACCTGCGCGAGTACTCCCTGAGCGTGCGCTCGGTGTTCCCGAACAACGTGGTCCACATGCTGCGTGACGGCGGCAAGCATGGGATCGATGCCGACCTCTGCGGTCCGGCGCAGACGCGGACCTTCCGGTCGGCGGCGCAGACGAACGAGGTCGCGGTGCAGTCGCTCGATCTCGCGACACTCCTCGGCGACAAGCGGGGATGGCACTGGCTCGAACTCTGCCACGACCAGGGTTGGCGGTGCGACTCCCGCCTCGTGCAGGTCACCGATCTCGGTCTGAGCCTGCGGGTCGCGCTGGGCGCCGTCGCCGTGCGCGTGCGCAGCCTCGCCAAGGGGACCGCGGTCGCCAATGCCTACGTGCGCGTGCTGAGCGCCGCCAACCAGGAACTCACGAGCGGGGTGACCGACGGCGAAGGCAAGGTGCTGCTGCGCTTCCGCACGCCCGCCGAGCCGTTCGCCGTGGTGGCCACGAACGGCGAGGACGCCGCCTGCATCAGCCTCGAGGATCACCGCGTGGACCTGAACGGCGACGCGCTCGGCGGCCGCAATCAGCTCGGCGGCAACCTCGAGGCCTACGTTGCGCTGGACCGCTCGGCGATCCGGCCCGGCGAGACCGTGCGGGCCACCGTCCTCGTGCGTGATCAGCAGGGCCGCGCTCCGGCGGGCACGCGCGTCGAGGCGCGGTTCTTCGCGCCGGACCGCCGGCGCCTCGCGAGCCAACGCCTGCTCGAGGAGGGCCATGGTCTGCTGACGGCCAGCCTCGATCTGCCGCTGACGGCCGCCACGGGTGGCTACCGCCTCGCGATCCTGAGCGCCGACGGCCGGCACGAACTGGGTGGCGCCGCGTTCCGCGTCGATGCCTTCGTCCCCGACCGTCTCGAGGTCGAGGTCGCGAGCCAGGAGCCGCTCGTCGCCGGGGGGATCGGGAACCTCGGCCTCCGCGCTCGTTGGCTCGAGGGTACGCCGGCCGCAGGGCTCGAAGCCAAGGTCGCGCTCCGCGTCGCGGCGCAGGCGCCGCCGCCTCCGGGGTGCGAAGGCTACGCGTTCACGCCGCTCGAGCTGCCGCCGGCGCCTGGTGCGCAGGAGCCGGCGACCGTCGTGCTCGACGGCGAGGGTCGCGCGCAGGCGCGCTTCGCGCTGCCGACCGCGGCGCCGTTGCAGCTGCTGCAGGCGCACGTCCTCGCCACGGTCACCGATCCTTCGGGCCGGCTCGTGCGCGCGGAGTCCTTCCTGCCGGTGACTCCGCCGCAGGGGCTCGTCGGGGTGCGCGCGGTGCCTGGCGGCGCCGAGGCGATCGTGGTCGATGCCGACGGCCAGCCGGTGCGCGCCCCGCGACAGGTCGTGCTGCGCCTCGAACGCCGCGAGTGGACCTGGGATGCCGCACCGCGGGATGGCCGCCGCTGGCATGCCGTGGCCCGCATCCAGGGGGTGCTGCTGGCCGAACAGCAGCTGACGACCGCGGACGGCAAGGTGCGCGCGCGCTTCGACCCCCCGGCCGACGGCGGCTGGTTGGTGGTCTCGGCGCGCCTGGATGGCCAGGTTGCGGAACAGAACGTCGGGCATGCGCCGCTGCGGCCCGACGCCCTGCGGGTGTCACTGCCAGGAGGCCGCGTGCGCCCCGGTACGTCCGCGCGCGTGCAGGTCGACGCCCCGAGCGCGGCGAGCGCGTTCGTGACGCTCGAGAGCGAGACGATCGAAGCCGCGAGCGTGCATGCGCTCGTCGCCGGCAAGAACGAGATCCTCGTGCCGATCCCCGCGTCCATGCCGCACTCGTGCGTGCACGTGGTCGTGACGGCGACCGCGGCGCAGGCCCGCAAGGACCTGAAGGCGCCGGTGTGGCTCTGTGGCGCCGCGCCGCTGCTGCTCGCGCACGACGAGCGCACGACCGCGGTCCGGATCGAGGCCCCGGCGAAGGTGCTGCCCGAGGCCGAGGTCGAGTTCCGGATCCACGCGCCGGGCGCGACCCGCGCGACGCTCGCGCTGGTCGACGAGGGCATCCTGCGGCTCGCGCAGCATCCCTCGCCCGACCCCGTGGCCTGGTTCCTCGGACCCCGCCGCCTCGCCGGCCGCGGTGCCGATTCGGGCACCGACCTGCTGAGCGGCGTGACGTTCGATCCCGGGGTCCTGATCGGTGGCGGCGACGATGGCATGGGGGGCCGGCGCAGCGGCAGCATCGTGCGCACGATCGAGACCGTGGTGCTCTCGGCTGGGCCGCTCGCGCTCGACGCCGAAGGCCAGGCCACCTGCAAGCTGCGCCTGCCACCCTACGAAGGCCGTCTGCGAGCGATGGTCGTGGCTGCCGGACCGGAGGTGGTCGGTGGCGGTGCGGCGCCGCTCGTGGTCGCGGCCCCGCTCGGGGTCATGCTCGCGCTGCCGCGGCGGATGTCGCCTGGCGACACGAGCGAAGTCGTCGTGACGGTCCGCAACTCGACCGGCGCGTCCGGCAGGGTCCGCCTCGCGCTCGAAGCGGAGCCTGGGCTCGTGCTGGCCGAGGGCACGCGCGAAGTGGACCTCGCCGACGGCAAGATCACCTCGTTCGCGATCCCGTTCACGGCCGGGGGCACACCAGGCACGCCGGCGATCACCGCGCGCGCCGGACTCGGCTCCGCGGTACGCACCGCGCGTGTGCGCACGACCGTGCAACCGCTCGATCTCTACACCGAGATCGCGCTCGGCGTCGCGGTGCAGGGCGAGCAGCGGTTGACCGTGCCCAAGGAGTTCCGCGCCGAGCAGTTGCAGGTCCGTCTGCAGCTGGACGGCGAGCCCGAGGCGCGGCTGCTGCCGGTCCTCGAGGCGCTGCTGGCCTACCCATACGGCTGTCTCGAGCAGACGACCTCACGCTGCCACGCGCTCCTGGCCTGCCGCACGCTCCTCGCGCGCCGGCACGGCGAGGGCACGGCCCACGATCCGACGTTCCTCTTGCAGGCCGGCATCGACCGCATCCTGTCGATGCAGACCAGCCGCGGCGGTCTCGCGTGGTGGCCGGGGCAGCACGACGAGTACGAGTTCGGCAGCGTGTATGCGCTCGAGTTCCTGCTCGCCGCCAGAGCCCAGGGGCTGGACGTGCCGGCTGAACCGCTCGCGGAGCTCGTGCGGGCGGTCGAACGCATCCTCGCGAGTGCGCAGCATCAGTCCCTGAGTGCGGCTGCGGCCCAGGCCCTGGCCGGAGCCGATCGGCCACTGCAGAGCTGGCTCACGCGGTTGAGCGAGGAGGCCGACACGCGCGAAGCGCGCCTGCGCCTCGCCCTGGCCTGGGCCCGCCTGGGCCAGCGCGAGGCTGCGCAGACCCAGCTCGAGGCGGCGCTCGCCCTGCCCGAAGCGCAGGCGCGGGACGGCCTGCTGCTGGGCTCGGCGCTGCGCAACGATGCGCTCGAGCTCCGGGCGCGGTTGCTCGCCACCCCGGCCCACGAACGCGTGCTCGCGCTCGCTGCCCGCCTGACGCGCGCTGCCCTGGCGCCGGCGGAGCTCTCGACGCAGGAGCAGGCGCAGGTGCTGCTCGCGATCGCGGACCACGTGCGGCTCCGCGGCGGCCACGGTGGGCCCGTGCGGGCCAGCGTCCGCGTCGGCGACCGCGAGCATCGGATCGATCGCAGCCAGACGCTGACGCTCGCGGCGCCGCCCGGCGCGGAGATCGTGATCACCAGCACGGGCGAACTCTTCGGTGCGCTGCTCGTGGCCGGGTTCCAGCCGGTGGTCGCGCACAAGCAACACGCGCTCGCCAGCCTGCGCCGTGAGATCGTCCGGCCCGCGCCAGATCAGCCGGTGCGTCGTGGCGACGTGCTGACGATCGTGCTGCGGGGGACGCTGGCCGAGCAACTCGACAACGTGCTGGTGACCGATCGGCTGCCGGCCGGGCTGGAGTTCGAACCCGAGGCACCGGAGCTCCTGCGCAACGGCCTGTGGGTGACCGACAGGTCGGCCCGGGTCGAGCGTCGGGACGATCGCCTGTTCTGGTTCGCCCCGCCGACACTCCATGGCGAGTTCGCACTGCGCTATCGCGTCCGCGTCGTGTTCGCGGGAGTGCAGGCACAGGGTGTGGCGACGCTGGAAGCACTCTACGAACCGGGGTTCTTCTGCTCGTCGGCGCCGGAGCCGCCATTGTCGATCCAGGCCAGGCCGTGAAGCTGCGCAAGGTCGCACTCTGGGCGGCGGCGCTCGCTGCCGGCGCGTGGTTCGGCGAGCGGGCGCTCGGGGTCGTCGCGCCGTTCCCGCTCGCGGCGCTCGACCTGCGCGCTGCCTCGCGGCAGGTGCTCGCGGCCGACGGCACGCTGCTCTGCGCGCTTCCGGACGCGCACGGGGAGCGCCGCTTGCCGGTGCGCCTTGCCGAGGTCTCGCCCCACGTCGTCGCCGCACTGGTTGCAGCCGAGGACCGGCGCTTCTTCGCGCACGGGGGCGTCGACGCCGCCGCGGTCCTGCGCGCCGGGCTGCAGAACTGCGCGCGCGGCCGCATCTTCTCCGGGGCCTCGACCCTGAGCATGCAGGTCGCCCGGCTCG
>CAZSKV010000169.1:0-1507 GCA_964607495.1 uncultured candidatus Brocadiaceae bacterium | reverse complement strand
ACGTGGCGCTGGCCAAGGCCATCGCCAAGCAGGTCCGCGAGAAGGACGGGGGCTTCCCGGGAATCCAGGCGATGGGCTTCTACCTCGACGACAAGCACTGCGCGCAGGTGTCGATGAACATCCTCGATTTCCGCACGACCTCGGTGCGCACGATCTACGACGCGGTGGCCGCGAAGGCGCAGGCGGCCGGCGTCGCGGTGCGGGAGAGCGAGCTCGTCGGCCTGATCCCGGCCGCGGCGATCGACGCCGCGACGGCAGGCCGGATCCGGTTGGCGGGCTTCGATGCCAAGGCGCAGGTCGTGGAGGAGAGACTGGCAGCGGCCGGCCTGTGAGCAGGGAGAAAAAAACACGCGGCCGGCCTGCCGCTCGGACGTATGCGTCGTTTTCGCGGCGGGAAGTCCGCCCCGAGGTCATGCCCCCGGCATAGACTGCGCGTTCCCCTCTCCTCAACCTGGACCCATGAACCTAGCCATCCGTTCCATCCCGATCCTGCTGCTGGGCGCCACCGCCGTCGCCCAGTCGGTTGTCGTTCCCTCGGCGGCAGCCACGACCAAGCCGAACCCGCTGGCCTACAACTACCAGACGTTCTACAGCACGTCGTCCACGACGACGCCGCACGACGCGCGTTCGCAGCTGATCTACGACGTGAACGACATCTCGCTGGCCGCCGGCGTGTTCAAGTCGCTGCAGGTCCGCCGTCCGGTCGGCCTCGGCAATGCGAACCCGGCCTTCACCGCGACCCTCGTGATCCAGATGTCGGTCTCGCCGAACGTGCCGGATGCGGCCTCGACGACCTTCGCGAGCAACCACGGCACGCCGATGACCGTCTACTCCGGCCCGATGTCGCTGCCGGCCGTGAACAACCCCCCGACCTGGCCGGCCGCCTGGGAGACCGCGTTCGTGTTCACGGTCCCGTTCCCGTACGCGAAGCCCATGGGCAAGTCGCTCGTGATCGACATCACGCAGACCGGCAACACCGCGACCACTCCGTGGTACCTCGAAGCGACGCAGCCCGATCTCGGCTCGCGGGTCACCAACGGCACCAGCCCGGTCTGGACCTGCAAGTTCAGCAACGGCAACGTCAACAACTCGATCGGCCACCGCAACCCGTACGTCGGCGGCACCTGGTCGCTGACCTACTACAACCTGCTGCCGAACGTGGTCGGCTTCGCCGCGATCGGTGCCCAGGGCGTCGGCGGCACCTGGGGCAGTCTGACCCTGCCCGTGGACCTGACTCCGTTCGGTGCCCCGACCTGCACCTGGAACGTGTCCGCCGACTTCGTGCAGCCGATGACCGCGAACGCGACCGGTTCGGCCAGCTGGCCGAACGTCAGCGTGCCGAACACGCCGGCACTCGCCGGGCAGGCCTTCTTCGACCACTCGCTGTGGATCGATCCAAAGAATCCGCGGCGGATGTGGAATGCGAACGACGGCGGTATTGCTGTGTCGCAGGATGGCGGCAGCACGTGGCAGGCGGTGTACAACATGGCCGTCGGGCAGTTCTACC
>CAZSKV010000168.1:0-2217 GCA_964607495.1 uncultured candidatus Brocadiaceae bacterium | reverse complement strand
AGCACGGCATGCGTCTGCCCCTTGTCGTCGTCGGCGTTGCCGAGCTTCTCGACCAGGGCGGGCACCGCGAACTCGCCGTACTCCGAGACCAGGGTCGAGATCGCCTGGCTGCGGACCCCGAAGTCGTCGCCGCAGGCCTGCGCGACGAGCTCCTTGATCTTGGCCTCGTCACGCGAGCGGGCCTTGCGCCCCATCGACGCGAGGTTCATCAGGTGCCGCGCGATCTGGCTGACCTCGCCCTTCTCGATCAGCAGCATCGACCAGATGTCCTGATCGGTCTTCTTCCAGAGCTCCATCGCGGCCTCGTTGCTCGGATCGGCCTTGAGCAACGCCTGGAACTTCTCGAGCGCCTCGGCGCGCTTGCCGAGGCGGAGCGCCTGCACGCCCTCCTGGAACAACTGCTGGGGGTCTTGGGCCGACGTGACACCGGCGGCGACGAGTACCGCGACGATTCCCAGCAGGGACTTTGCAAAGACTTTGGGCATGACGAACAGGACTCCTGAGAGTTGGCTGCCTCTGGCGGTGCGAGGGGTTACTGGATTGACACGACGCGGCAACGACCACGCCCGGGACGGGGGCGCAGGCGTTTTCCTGCCTCGTTGGGCGAAGGCAAGGGCCGCCAATGCTAGGGACCGTCTTGGACCCGTCAAGGCAGCCGCGGGGGATGTCTTGTCGAGTCCGAGAAGGGCAGAGAAACATACCCCGCCTCCGGCGAGATGCGGCCCGGCGTGGACCCGGAGTCGCGCGGCCCGCCCGGCGGCGCGAGCTCAGGGCCGATGGCTACGGGCCGTGGGGCCCTCGTAGGATCGCAGCACATGAGCCAACCGGCCCCCAGGATCCTGATCGTCGACGACCAGGCGGCGATCCGCAGCGAGCTCGCCTACGCGCTGAGCGAAGACCAGGCTGGCTATCGCTGCATCGAGGCCGCGGACGGCGAGGCCGCGCTGCGAGTCCTGGCTGGCGGAGACGTCGGCCTGGTCCTGCTCGACATCAAGATGCCCGGCATGGACGGTTTGACCGCCCTCGATCGGATCAAGGCGGACTGGCCCGAGATCCCGGTGGTGATGATCTCGGGTCACGGCGACATCGAGACCGCGGTCGTCGCGATCAAGAAAGGGGCCTACGACTTCCTGCAGAAGCCGTTCGACACCGACCGGGTGCTGGTCTCGGTCAAGAACGGGCTCCGGCTGCGCGACCTGACGGTCGAGAACGTCAAGCTCAAGAGCGAACTCGCGCGTGACGTGCGCCTGCTCGGCAGCAGCCCCGCAACCGCCGCGATCCGGCAACAGATCGAGCGCGTGGCTCCGACCGAGGTGAGGGTGCTGATCACCGGCGAGAACGGGACCGGCAAGGAACTGGTCGCGCGCCAATTGCACCTGCTGAGCCGAAGGTCGGCTGGACCCTTCGTCGCGATCAACTGCGCAGCGATCCCGGAGAACCTGCTCGCGAGCGAACTCTTCGGCCACGAGAAGGGCGCGTTCACCGGCGCCGACAAGGCGCGGTCCGGCCACTTCGAGACGGCGCACGGCGGCACGCTCTTCCTCGACGAGATCGGCGAGATGGCCCTGCCGGCGCAGGCCCAGCTGCTGCGCGCCCTGCAGGAGTCGGAGATCCAGCGGGTCGGTGGTTCGAAACCGATCCGGATCGACGTGCGGGTGCTGGCGGCAACCAACCAGAACCTCGAGACCCTGATCCGCGAGAAGCGCTTCCGCGAAGACCTCTTCTATCGCCTGCACGTCGTCGGCATCCATCTGCCGCCGCTGCGTGAACGGACCGAGGACCTCGACGATCTGGCCACCCACTTCCTGATCGAGGCCTGCCGGAAGAACGGCCTGCCGCAGAAGCAGCTCTCGGCCGCGGCGCTGGCCTGGCTGCGCACCCAGCCGTGGCCCGGCAACGTCCGGCAGCTGCGCAACGTGATCGAGAGCGGCGCGATCTTCGCCGAGGGCCGCACGATCGAGGCCGGGGACCTGCGCACGAGCGTCGCGACGAGCACGCCGCAGCGCCTGGAGACCGACTACTTCGCCGCGGCGACGATCACCGAGTTCCGGGCGGCCGTCGAGCGGGAGTTCCTGCGGCGCAAGCTCGCGGAGAACGGCGGCAACAAGAAGCGGACCGCCGAGCGGATCCAGATCCAGCGCAGCAACCTCTACAAGAACCTGAAGCGCTACGGCCTGGACTGAGCGGCTCGGGAGGTTGCGCGCATCGCGGCCGAGC
>CAZSKV010000167.1:0-2497 GCA_964607495.1 uncultured candidatus Brocadiaceae bacterium | reverse complement strand
CGTTGACCCCGTTGAACCAGATCGCCCACATCTCGGTGCCGGAGCCGCGCCAGCTGCTGATCAAGCCCTTCGACGTGTCGGCGCTCAAGGAGATCGAGCGTGCGATCCTGAAGTCCGACCTGGGCCTGACCCCGGCCGGCGACGGCAAGCTGCTGCGCCTGACGATGCCGCCCCTGTCCGAGGAACAGCGCAAGAAGCTCTCGGTCAAGGTCAAGGACATCGCCGAGCAGTCGCGGATCGCGTTGCGCAACGAACGGCGCGACGTCAACAAGAAGATCGACGCCGCCAAGAGCCTGACCGAGGACCTGGTCAAGAAGCTGCACGAGAAGGTCCAGGACGAGCTCAAGAACGCCGAGCACCAGGTGGACGACGTCCTCAAGCGCAAGACCGCCGAGATCATGGAGAACTGACATGACCCGGTCGCAGCCAAACCACCTCCGCCAGGGTGCGAGCCACGCCGTCTGCTGGCGGATCGCCAGGCCCGGCAGCTCGCCGAGAGGGCACTCTCCACGGGGGCGTAGCTCAGAGGTAGAGCAGCGGCCTTTTAAGCCGTTGGTCGAAGGTTCGATCCCTTCCGCCCTCACCATCCACTGACCATGCCGATCGACGCCGAGCTCCTCTCGATCCTGATCTGTCCGCGGACCAAGAAACCGCTCCGCCAGGCGACCGCTGCCGAAGTGCAGCAGGTCAACGCGGCGATCCGCGCCGGCACCGCGGTCAACCATGGCGGCCAGCCGGTCAAGGAACCCCTCGAAGAAGGCCTCGTGCCCGAGGGCGAGTCCGTGGTCTACCCGATCCAGCAGGGCATCCCGATCCTGCTGATCCCCGAAGCGATCAAGCTATGAGTACTCATCCAGGCAAGGACGATCCGGCCCAGGAACAGGTCGAGACCGAGGTTCACGGTGAAGGCCACACCGCCAAGCGCTTCGACCTCGGCTTCTTCCGCAGGTACCGGAAGCCGATCCTCTACTCGGCCGGCTTCTTCGCGCTGCTGACGTTCTCGATCAGCGGACCGATGCTGGCTGCGTTCCAGGACTGGACGCATTCCGGACCGCCGCTGCCGACGATGGTCGTCGGCACGAAGACGGTCAAGGTCCACGCCGAGGACTACGAGGTCGGGAGGGTGCTGTCCACCTGGAGCTCGCCGGTCGTCGTCCTGCCGCGGATCCTCGACGAGGAGAGCCGCAACCAGGATGTCGCGATCTGGGCGGCGCTGCGCCGGCTCGCGGTCCATGCCGGCATCGAGGCGAGCGAGGACGAGGCGGATCGGGCGATCGCGCAGGCGATCAAGGTCCTGAAGCTCGACCTGACGCCTGCGCAGATGGCGCTCGGCAGCCGCTTCTCGTCGCTCACGCAGTTCCGGCAGGCCGTCGTCGAGGCGATGCGGGTCAGCACCTACCTGCGGCTGCAGGCGCTCGGCGTCGACATCTCGGACGCCGAGTTGGCCGCGACCGTCAGGAAGGAGCAGCAGATGATCACGCTGCAGGTCGCGACCTACGACAAGAAGGTCGAGGAGAAACAGCTGAAGGAGGCCGGGGTCAAGGACGACGAGCTCAAGGCCTGGTTGGAAGGTTTGTCCGAGGGCGAGAAGTTCGCCTACCAGGACACCAACCGCGTCGGCGTGCGCGTCGCCGGCGTCTCCCTCGGTGGCGAGTTCGATCCGGCCGAATGGAGCGAGGAGCTCAAGGGCAAGACCTACAGCGAGGAGATGCTGCAGCAGCGCTATGCGGCGATCGCGAACTTCCGCTGGCCGCTGCCGGCCCCGGCGAGCCGGCCGGACACCCAGTCGCAGCCGACGACGACCCAGCCAGCGAGTCAGCCGACGCTCGCGGACGAGAAGGTCAAGGCGCTCGTGACCCGGGAGCTGCAGGCCGAGGACGCCTTGCGCGCGGTGTGGGGCAAGGTGCAGGAGGACATGGCCAACAGCCTGCGTGCGGTCGTCGAAGCACGCACGCAGGCCGGCGAAGCCCTGGCCGAGGCGCGCAAGAAGCAGGTGGAGGCGCAGAAGGCGTTCGACACCAAGAAGGACCAGCTCGATGCCAAGGCCAAGGCCGAATGGGCTGCGAGCGAGAAGGTGCAGCAGGAAGCGATCGACACCGCCCGCCGCCTGGTCGAGGAGAAGCAGAAGGCGCTGACCACGGCGAAGGACAAGCTCACGCAGATCCAGAAGGACGCGTGGCAGAAGCTCGAGAAGGAGCTGAACGTCCGGCTCGAGAAGCAGCGCCAGACGGTCGAGGAAGAGCGTCGTGCCGCGGCCTCGAGCAAGGACCGCAGCAAGTTCGAGGCGGCGAAGAAGGTCCAGGAGGAACTCGAGAAACAGATCGGCGCGGGCACGGCGGTCGTCAAGCCGCAGGCCGACGAGTTCGAGGCGGCCAAGAAGGACCTGGAGGCCAAGGAGAAGGTGCTGGCCCAGGGACCGGCGGCCGCCAAGGCGGAGTGGGACGCGCTCGAGGCCGCCAAGAAGGACATCGAGGCCAAGACCGACGCCCAGCGCGAC
>CAZSKV010000166.1:0-2256 GCA_964607495.1 uncultured candidatus Brocadiaceae bacterium | reverse complement strand
GTCGAGGTTCAGCATCGGCTCGCCCATGCCCATGACCACGAGGTTGGTCAGCGGGCGCTCGGGACCGCTGAGAGCGCGCGCGTGCAACACCTGCTCGACGATCTCCCCGGTCGAGAGATTGCGCTTCACGCCTTGCAGGCCCGATGCGCAGAACACGCAGGCGACCGGACAACCGACCTGCGTCGAGACACAGAGCGTCGTGCGCTCGCCCTCGGGGATCAGCACGCACTCGACGTGTTCGCCGTCGTGCAGCAGCAGCAGCAGCTTCTGCGTCCCGTCGTCCGCCCGGACCTGCGTGGCGATCTTCGTGCTGCGGAGCGGCAGCCGCGCGCCGAGCGCCTCGCGCAGCGCGGCCGGCAGATTGCGGCAGGCGTCGTACGCGGTCACGCCGTGGCGGTAGACCCAGTGTGCGAGCTGGCGGGCCTGGAAGGCCTTGCCGCCGCAGGCGATGACGAGGGCCTCGATCTCGGCGTCCGAGAGTTCGCTCAGCGCGGCAGCAGGCATGCAGCCCTGCCGGTGCTCACGCCGACTCGCCGCGGACCGGCATCCGGTCGTAGCGGCGGCCCTCGGCGGTGATCCGCTGCATCACGAATTCCTTGTCGATCACGAAGCGGTTCGTCTCGCGCCGGGTCGGCAGGTGGTAGCGGACCTCGAGCAGCATGTCCTCGAAGATCGAGCGCAGGGCGCGCACTCCGGTCTCCCGCTGCATCACGATGTCGGCCACGTACTCGAGCGCGTCCTTGGTGAACTCGAGCTGGCAGCCCTCCATCTCGAAGAGCGCCTGGTACTGCTTGACGAGCGCGTTCTTGGGCTCGGTCATGACCGACATGATCTGCTCGCGGCTCAGCGACTGCATCGGCACGATGACCGGCAGACGGCCGATGAACTCGGGGATCATCCCGTACTCGATCAGGTCCTTCTGCTCGACGAAGGGCATCAGCAGATCGCGGTCCTTGTGGTTGCTCTGCCCGAGGTCGGTCAGGCGGCGCTGCTCGTCGAGCGTCGTGAAGCCGATGACCTTCTGGCCGATGCGGCGGGCGATGTACTGTTCGACGCCCCAGAACGTGCCGCCACAGATGAAAAGGATGTGGTCGGTGACGACCTGGATGTAGGCCTGCTCGGGATGCTTGCGTCCGCCCTGCGGCGGCACGTTGCTGACCGTGCCCTCGAGGATCTTGAGCAGGGCCTGCTGCACGCCCTCGCCGGAGACGTCGCGCGTGATCGACACGTTCTGCGTCGTGCGCGCGATCTTGTCGATCTCGTCGATGTAGACGATGCCCTGCTGCGCCCGCTCGACGTCGAAGTTGGCGTTCTGCAGCAGCTTCAGCAGGATGTTCTCGACGTCCTCGCCGACATAGCCGGCTTCGGTCAAGGTGGTTGCATCGGCGATCGCGAACGGAACATCGAGGATCTTCGCCAGCGTGCGCGCGAGCAGCGTCTTGCCGCAGCCGGTCGGGCCGACCAGCAGGATGTTGCTCTTCTCGATCTCGCACTCGGGGTTGTGGTGCTTCGCGTGCAGGCGGCGGTAGTGGCTGTAGACCGCGACCGAGAGGATCTTCTTGGCCTGGTCCTGGCCGACCACGTACTCCGAGAGGCGCTGGAAGATCTGCTCCGGCGTCGGGATCTTGTCCTTCAGGACCAGGTCCTTGACGAAGGTCGGCGTAGTGCCGCCGCGGAACTTCTTGTCCTCCTCCTTGAGGATCGTGTTGCAGATCTCGATGCACTCGTTGCAGATGTAGATGCCGGGCGGACCGGCGATCAGCGACTGCACGTGGTGCCGTGACTTCTCGCAAAAGGTGCAGCGCTCGACCGACCTGCCACCCTTGCCACCGACTGCCTTCGACATGAACCCTCTGGGAGGAGTTTGCTCGCGACCTGGCGTGGTCATGCCTTGCCCGGGCGCGGCGATCAGAACTGCCGCGGATGATACCAGCGCCCGGCGCGAAAACCTCCGCGCCGGGGTCAAGTGCCCGGATCGAGGCGATGCAGCCGGTGCGCCGGGCGCGAGGCGGCCTACTTCGAGGTCTGCACGATCTCGTCGATCAGCCCGTAGGCGCGGGCTTCGGCCGGGCTCATGAAGAAGTCGCGGTCGCTGTCCTTGTCGACCTGCTCGGCGGTCTTTCCGGTGTGGAGCCCCAGGATCTCGGAGAGGGTGCGCCGCAGGCGCAGGATCTCCTCGGCCTGGATCGAGATGTCCGCGGCCGTGCCCTGCACGCCACCCCAGGGCTGGTGGATCATGATCCGGGCGTGCGGCAG
>CAZSKV010000165.1:0-1602 GCA_964607495.1 uncultured candidatus Brocadiaceae bacterium | reverse complement strand
GCGGCCCGGGCCGAGTGCGCCGACCTGCCCGCGCTCGGCCCGCAGCTCGAACGCATGGAGGCGACGCTCGCCTCGCTCGGGATCGCCGCGACCCAGGTCGGGATCGGCGCCCGTCTCGCGATCGATCCGGCGACCGGACTCTGTGCGGGTGCAGGCGCGGCTGCGGCGAATCCGCTGCTCGCGCGCGCGGCCCGCGCCGGCTTCGACGTCCCGCGCGTCGGCTGACCTGCGGGCGGTGTCACTTGCCGTGGTCGTGCGCGGCTGGCGGTTCGCGGCCGTCGCGCGGCGATTCGGGGTGGGCCGCGAGCCACGCGTCGACGTCCTTGGTGACGATCAGCCGGCCCCACATGATCGCGAAGTGTCCGGGCAGCGTGCACACGTACTCGTATTCGCCCTCGGTCCCGAGGGCGGGGACCTTCAAGGTCGCGCTCGTGCCACTCTCGACGAGCTTCGTCGCGGCGAGCACGTCGCCGGTATTGGGCATGTAGGCACGTCCCTCACGGTCGAGCTGGTCCGGGGTCATCTGGGACGAGAGTGTGCCGACCTGGACGTGGGTGCCCGGCTTGACCACGGCGAGGTTGTGCGCCATCGAGTCGTCGTTCACGAGCACGATCTCGAACGGCTTGCCGACCTCGACGACGAGGCGGTTGCGGTCGTAGCGCATCTGCTCCGGCACCGTGTGCAGCACGTGGACCGGCACGCCGAGCGCGCGCAACGCGGCGCGCACGCGCGCCGCATCGGCCGCGGGCAGGAAGCCGGCGAGCTCGCCGCCGGCCTGCGTGACCTCGAGGAATTCCTGCCGCGTGCGCGCATCCGCGGGCACCGCCTGCGCCCAGGCGAGGACGCTCTCGGCCGTGGGCCCGGCGATCGCGGCGGTCCAGCTCGAGTGCGGCAACTGCAGCAGGGCCCGGGCCGCAGCGGGCCTGGACCGGCCCGCGCGCAAGGCCTCGGCCAGGCGCGCAAAGCTCGTCGTGGCGTGTTCGGCACCCAGCAGCGGCAGCGCGCGCAGTGCGGCGGCGACGCAGGCCTCGGGGCTCGAGGCATCGGCGAGCGCCTTGTCCAGCACCGGGGCGAAGCCGGCGCGCAGCTCGGGTGAGGCCACGAGCGGAATCGCTTCGAGCAGATCGGTCAGCGCCTGCGGCCCGGTTGCCTGGGCGAGGACCTGCGCGTGGCCGCGATCGGCAGCGACCAGCGCTGCGCATGCGGCACGGCGGATCGCCGCCTGCTTGCCATCGGCGGCGAGAACCTGCAGCGCCGGCCTGGCGCGTGCGAGGTCGGTTGCCGGCGCGAGCGCCAGCATGCGCGCGAGATCCTCGGCCGCGCCCGGATCGCCCTTGGCGTCGAGGCGCTGCAGCGTCGCCACGAGCTCGGTCGCCTGGTCGGTCGCGCGGAGAGCGACGAGCCGGTCGAGCGTCGCGTAGGGCGTCGCGACCTCGCCGCCGCGCCGCCCGAGTCGGGCGCGCAGGCCCGGGGCGACCTCGGGCGCACGCGCTAGCTCGGCGTCCGGCATGCGCCCGGTGTAGCGGTCGGCGAGGCCGGCATCGGCCGGCAGCAGCACTACCTTGCTCAGCGTGCGCAGCTGTCGGAGTGTCTCTTCGAACA
>CAZSKV010000164.1:0-3260 GCA_964607495.1 uncultured candidatus Brocadiaceae bacterium | reverse complement strand
TTCGTAGACCACGACGTCGCGCGAGGTCTTCTTGCGCACGAAGTAGCCGCGGGTCACGTCCTCCCACTTCCCGCCACTGGCGTCCTTGCCCTGCAGCAGGTCGACCAGGGGTGCCTGGTTCGCATCGAAGCACTCGATCAGGAGCGCCTGGTCGTCGGCGAGCCCCTTCTCCTGCAGGTATGGGTCGCTCGAGTCCTTGCGCACGAGCTTCTTGTTCACGCGGATGTCGCGCACGTGCTTGAAGAGGTCGGTCTCGACCTTGTTCGCCTGCACGGGGACGCCCTTGAGGTCGCCCTCGGCGATTTCCCACCTGGTGTCGCGTTTGACGAGGATCAATTCGTCGCGCGGCGCCGCCGGTTTCTTGTCGCCGTCCTTCGGCTCCTGCGGCTCGGGCTTCTTCGGCTCGGCATCGGCCTTCTTCGGCTGCGACAGGCGCACGAAGCGCACGTTCTCGGCCGTGAAGCCCTCGAAGAGACGCGGGATGTCCTCGACCTTGGTGAAGGTGCGGCTCTCGCTCTGGACCACGAGCCAGGCGAGGCCGGTCAGGACGACGGCAGATCCGAGCAGCACGATGTTGGTGGTCATGGGGCGCATGGTTCTCACCTCCCTCCCACCGAGGCGAGGAACGCCTCCTTCTGGGAGCGACGACGCAGGAAGACGATCACCCAGACTGCGAGCACGAGACCCACGGGCCCGGCGATCGTCAGCAGGCGCAGGCGGGTCGCCTTGCGCTCCTGGCTGCGCGTCATCTCCTCGACGCTGTCGCCAGGACGCAAGGACAGGGACTTGCCGTAATCGAGGACGCGTTCGGTCGTCTTCTTGTTGGTCAGCTCCATCAGGTCGCTGTCCTCCGACAACCAGTCGAGCAGGCCCGAGAAGAACCGCGGCGCGGTCTCGACGCTGTAGGGGCCGCCAGCCTGTGCGTACTCGGCCGAGACCAGGTCATCGCGCATCAGGTCGGCATCGCCGATCACGACGAGCTCGGCCGTGGCCGGAGCCTTGGCGAGGAACGGCGGATCCTTGTCCTTGTCGTCCTGCTTGGCGACGTCCGCGCCGGGCGCGGGCGGACCCTGCGCCTCCGGCTGCGAGGCTGGCTGGCTCTGGGTCGACGGTTGGGAGTCGGCGAGCGGCTTGTCCTTGATCGGCTCCGCGAGCGGATCCTTGCTCTCCTCCTTCTTGGCTTCCGGTGGCTTGCGCGGGGGCAGCTCCTTGCCGGCGAAGTAGGACGGGAAGCCGCCCTTGAGGTGCACCATCAGGCCGAACTGGTGCCGCGGCTCGCTCGCGATCCGTTCGTTGAAGCGGCGCAGGAACTCATTGAGGCTGCGCGTCTTCTCGACCTCGTTCCCGTACTGGCTGAACGGGCTCGCGCTCGGCGGCGCGGCCTCGACCAGCGCCGCGGGCGAGGAACGCAGCAGCACGTTCCCGGTCACGCCATCCGGCAAGCCGCCCTGGCGCAACTCGACGCGGCAGGGCCAGAACATGCCCGGTCCCCGCCGGCCGAGGCCCTTCGCCAGCGCGGCGATGAACGGATTGCTCTTGTCCATGCCGGGCTTGAAGGCTTCGCGGTACTGCTTGGCCTTGGCCTCGTCGATGCGGCCGGTCAGGGGATCGGCGGCGAACAGGTCGATGACCTCGGGCGCCGCCCAATCCTGGTCGAGCGCATGGAACCAGTACGGATACGGGATCGGCTGTGGCCTCGCCCCCATCATCGTCTGGACCATGATCGCGAAGGTCTCCTGGGTGTCGCGGATCACGTCGGCGACCAGCTTGTCGTCGGTCTCGACGCCGTAGGCGGCGAGCACGTCGGTCCACTTGTGGCGCGAGTCCGGCGTGTCGTAGACGACCGGCTGGGCCTGCATCGTGCGCTGCTGGCCGAGCTCGAACTCGACCGTGTCGGCGAACACGACCAGCTTGCCGCCGCGCATCAGGAACTGGTCGAGCGCGTACTTCTGGCGGTCGTTCAGGTTCTTGGGGCGGATCACGAGCACGGTCCTGATGTCGTCGGGCACGAGCTTGCCCTCGTTCAGGTCGAGATCGGTCAGCTCGTAACGGCCCTTCGCCACCTCGCGGATGCGGTCGAAGCGCTGCGGCTGGCTGCCGCCGCGCTGCATCGGGTTCATCGGGTTGAAGCCGCCACCGCCGGCCTCGCTCGGGAACGCGAGCACGCCGATCTTGGGCTTCTGCTTGAGCGAGAGCTCCTTGATCGGCGGTGTCAGCATCTGCTCGTAGTAGGCAGTGGCCGCCGAGAACCCGATCTGCGGCACGACCTTCTGCTTGTCGCCGCCGTAGCGGATGCGCAGGCCCTGCCAGATCTCGAGGATCGAGAACGCGCGCGCGCCGCTCTCCTGCACCGTCTGCGCGCGGATGCCCAGGCGCTCGGCCTTCTCGCGCACCGTCGTGTCGGCCAGCGGATCGAGGTATTCGACCTCGACCTTGCCCTTGCCCAGCTGCACGTACTCGTCGAGTGCGTTGCGCAGCATGCGCCGGTAGTCGCGCGCCGCCTCGGGCAGCTTGTCGTCCGGCGTCAGGTAGACCTCGATCAGGACCCGGTCGTCGAGACCCGCGAGCACCTTCTTGGTCGAGTCCGTGAGCGTGTAGAGGCCGTCGGAGGTCATGTCGACGCGGCCGCGGAAGCGGCTCGCGAAGAACACCAGGAGGCCGAGGATCCACAGCAGCAGGACCACACGGCAGACGACGAGCAGCACGTAACCTTGGATGCGGTTGCTCTGCATGGCATCACCCCTTGAGCCGCTTGCCGTTCAGGACCAGCGCATTCGTGTAGAGGAAGAAACCCCAGAACAGCGCGAAGTAGATCAGATCCCGCGTGTCCAGCACGCCGCGCGTGATCGACGAGAAGTAGGTGAACGGCGAGATCGCGTTCATGACCGCGATCAGGAACGCCGGCACGACGTCGGCGATCCGCAGCTGGACTCCCGGGATGCCGACTACGGTCAGCGCCAGCAGGAGCACGAGCGCGAGCAGCCAGGCCACGATCTGTTCGCGCGTGAGGCTCGAGAAGAGCATGCCTGCGGCGACATAGACGCCCGCCATCAGCATCGTCGCCAGGTAGCCCATGAACACCGGACCCCAGTCGAGGTTGCCGTAGATCGACAACACGATCGGATAGGGCAGGGTCAGCACCAGCACGAGCGCGAGGTAGGTCAGGGCGGCAAGGAACTTGCCGAGGATCATCTGCGGCACGGTGACCGGGAAGGTCATCAGCAGCTCGATCGTCCCCAGCTTCTTCTCCTCGGCCCACA
>CAZSKV010000163.1:0-3174 GCA_964607495.1 uncultured candidatus Brocadiaceae bacterium | reverse complement strand
CATGCCTCAAGGTCCCGGGGGTCGGCTCGTGGTTCCAGGAAGGACTCGCGGTCTACTTCGAGAAGAAGACCTCCGGAGAGAAGCCGGCCGGCACCATCAAGAACGACTTCAAGCGCGGCGACCACTACCCGCTCACGGAGTTCTTCGCGATCCCGGTCCTGCTCAGCGACCCCAAGGGCAACGGCAGCCGCAACTACGCGCAAGCCGGCGCGCTGCTCGACTTCCTGATCAACACGAAGCTGACCCCCGTGGCCGGCCGGTTCCCGAAGTTCCTCGAAGCCGCCCGCGCCGGCCGCGGCTTCGGCCGCGGCGCGGAGGTGAGTGCGAAGCTCGTGCAGGACGTGTACGGGTTGACCGTGCCCGAGCTCGAGACGCTGTGGAAGCAGCACGCGACGAAGTGAACCTGCTCGCCCGCCGACCGCGGCGGGGACCAGGAGCGGATCCCGCAGCCGGCCCGCACTCCTGACCCCCATGCCAACGCGCTGGTCCGCCTGAGCACGCATCCTGCGCCACACGAGCTAGGCTTCGGTGTTGTCCCGCACCCGCACCCGAGCCCGTCCTGTGCCGTGCAGCATCCTCGCCGCTGCCAGCATCCTGCTGCCGGCTGTCGAGGCCCTCGCGCAGGGTTCGATCGTGTCGCCGACCCTGTCTGCAACCAGCGCCGGCTCGAGCGCGAACGCGTTCCCGTTCAACTCTCCGGTTCCGCGCCGATACATGCAGATCCACGCGGACCTCGGTGACACGCCACGGCTCCTGCAGAAGCTGCGCTTCCGGCCGAACGCGCCAGCGACGGCGACGACCTACCACGGCACGCTCGCGCTCGACGTCGAGCTCTTCCTGGGGCACGCAGGCGGCGTCGACCAGGCCTCGATGGTCTTCCAGCGCAACTACCTCGCCCCGCCCGTGGCCGCGATCGTGCGCAAGACCATCCAGATGGGACCCCTGGGCACACTCACTCCACTGGGATCGACGAACTTCCATCCCGCAATGGAACTGGTGCTCGACGCACCCTTCCCATACTCGGGCAGCAAGGCATGCGTCTGGGAACTCGTCGTCCACGCGAACACGATCAGCGGCAGCTTCGCGACCGTCGACGCCGAGAGCGCGCTCCACGCGATCGGCACTTCGACGATCACCGGCGCCGGCTGCATCGCGTACGGGCAGGCCATGCCGATGAGCCACACGTTGAGCGCCGCGGATTCGAGCGGGATCCTGGCCTTGAACTTCACGGTCGCGGCAGCTCCGGCGCATGCCCCGATCCTCGCTGCGATCGGCGTCACCAATCCGAACCTGCGGGTGTTCGGCCTCTGCTCGAACCTCTACACCGATCTCCTGGCCGTCCTGCCGATCGGTACCGCGAGCGCCAGCGGCGCGATCACGACGACCGAATCAGGAACCTCGACCCTGATCCTGCCGAACCTCCATGGCGGCGCGACGCTCCACACCCAGTGCCATGCCCCGGATCCTGGCCGCGTCGATCCGCTCCGGCTCTGCAACAGCAACGGCCGCGCGACTTTGGTGCCGATGCCGAACTTCGGCAAGGTGATCCAGGCCTGCCGCATCTTCAACAATGCCGGCGGCACGTCCGCGACCCAGGGCGAGTACCTCACGACGGGCACGATCGGCTACGTGCTGCCGACCGAGTTCGTGTTCTGAAGGGCGGCATCCCCCGGCACGGCTCCGCCCGCGGCCGCGCCCTCAGGCGATCCCGCAGCGGCACTGAGCGCGTGCGTCGCGCGCGCAGAACGGGATCACACGCCGACCGTCGCCCGGATCGCGGCGGAGAGATGGATCCAGTCGATCCAGGGCAGGAAGATCGCTTGGCGCTCGCGATGCCAGTTCATCCATTGCGCGAAGAACGGCAGACCGAGCAGGCCGGCATCGTTGGGGATGGTCAGCACGGCCTGGCTCTCGAACTTCGTGGGTGGGAACGGGGCCTGGTAGGGCATCAGGATCGCGACATCCGTGGACTGCAGCACGAGGCAGCCCGGCACTCCGTTCGTGATCGAGGTCGGCAGGAGCAGCGGCAACGGAGTCGTGCCGATCCGCTGGTCGGAGACACCGAGGAGGAGCACGGGCCGGTCGATGTACGTAACCCCGTGGCTCTCGAAGTACGAGTTGGGCCCCGAGTAGATCAGCGTCAATTGCTGACCGAGGCGAGGCAAGCCGATCCACGACAGGACCGGACCACAGCCGGAACCATATGGGACCAAGCTCGCTGTCTGTGCGGCGAGCTGCAGTGCCGAGGCCAACACCACCAGCAGCGTGAGTCGTTTCATGGCAGGGCTCGAGGAAAGGGGACCAACGTCGGACCGGCCGGGTTCTTCCATACCATGGAATGGCACGTGCTCCCGCCGCGCACCGGTACCGGGAGCATCCCCCGGACCGGGAGCCGGAGGACTTCCGGCAGAAGCTCACGAGGCTGGAGGGCAACCTCGCGTTCTCCCCGGGGAGCATCGCGGCTGCCAACGCGATGCCCGCTGCAGGAGCCCGCGACGGGACCCAGGAGCAGATGCTCGCGTGCCTGCGGTCGCGGAGACCGGGCGAGATCGGGTCCGGATCGCGCGCGGGTGACTCCCCGATCCGTCTCCGCGACCCTCGCCGGCAGCGACTGCGATCGCAGATCTTGACGCGCAAATCCCCGGCCACCACGATTCGCACGCGACGAGTCACGCAACACCCACAGCAACCCCCCACCATGCACGCCATCGCCACACTCTCCGCACTCACCCTCGCCTCGGCTCTCGTGGCCCAAGGGGTCGTCTCCCCCGGCCATTTCACGGTCGCCGAAGGCAACTACTACTCCACGGCCAGCCTGGGCACGACTGCCGCACCGGCCCGCCTGCTCCAGGTACACGACGATCTGAAAGGCTCGCCGCGGACCATCGGGTCGCTCGCGTTCCGCCGCGACGGGGGCCTGAACACCGCTGCCTACTCCTATCCTGCGTTCAACATCGTCTGCGACATCTTCGTCTCGAACGCCGCACTGACGGCGGGGACCGTGAGCGCGACCTTCGACACGAACCACGGTGCGAACAAGACGCAGGTCGCCTCCTTCAAGGTCGCTTCGTTCCCGGCGACGACACACAAGGGTGCCTCGGCTCCGTTCGACTACAAGTTCATGTTCACGAACCCGTACGCGTTCGACGGCACCACCGGCCTCTGCTTCGAGAT
>CAZSKV010000162.1:0-6477 GCA_964607495.1 uncultured candidatus Brocadiaceae bacterium | reverse complement strand
ATCGGCCAGGAGCGCAATCCCGTGCTCGGCCTGCGCGGCGTGCGCGCGCTCCTGCGGCACGGCTCGCTCCTGCGGCTGCAGTTGCGGGCGATCCTGCGCGCCGCCGAGGGGACCAAGAACACCGCCGTGCTCGTGCCCTTCGTCACGACCCTGCAGGACCTGCAGCGCGTCAAGTCCGCGGTCGTCGAGGAGCGGCTCAGCCTGCGCAAGCAGAAGATCGCCTGCGCCGAAACGCTGCAGGTCGTGCCGATCCTCGAAGTGCCGGCGGCGGTGTTCGTGCTGCCGGCGCTCTTCGCCGAGTGCGAGTTCGCGGTCGTCGCGCTCGACAGCCTGCAGGCACACCTGCTGGCGGCCGATCGCGACAACACCGGGGTGCGCGAGTACTTCGAGGCGATGCACCCGGCGCTCTTCGAGCTGCTGGCGCGCATCGCCCGCGACGCGCAGCGCCTCGACAAGCGCATCCTGCTGTTCGGGGAGAGCGCGGCCGACCCGGTCCGCCTGCCGTTCTACCTCGGGATCGGCATCCGCAACTACTCGATCGCACCCGTGCGGCTCAACGCGATGCTCAAGGTGCTGCGCCGGTTCTCGATGGACGAGTGCAAGGCAGTCGTCGAGCGCGTGCTCGAGGCGCCGCGCACGCTCGACGTGCAGCGGGTGCTCGTCGGCATGGCCGAGGCGTGAGCGGAGGGGCAAGAAAAACCAGCTGAGGCTGTGATCCGGCGCGGTGCGGCAGCGAATCATCCCCCGCGATCCATGGATGTCTCCGAGTTCACCGATCTGCTGCAGCAGCATGCCGGCCTGATCCACAAGATCGCGCATGCCTACTGCCGGAACGCGACGGACCGTGAGGACGTCGTGCAGGAGATCGCAGTCCAGCTCTGGCGCGCCCGCACCCGCTACGACGAGCGGTTCCGGCAGACGACCTGGATCTACCGGATCGCGCTCAACGTCGCGATCTCGTTCTACCGGCGTGAGCGCCGGCATCGGGAGCGCAGGCTGCCGTTGGTTGGGCATCTGCTCGCGGTCAGCACGGAGGTCGTGCCCGGCGAAGAAGTCCAGCAGCTCATGCGCTGCATCGACGAGCTGGGGCCGCTCGACAAGGCGCTGGTCCTGCTCTCCCTCGACGGCCACGACCACCAATCGATCGCGGACGTGCTCGGGATCTCGGTGTCCAACGTGGGCACGAAGCTGGGCCGCATCAGGGACAAGCTGCGCGTGGCGCTGGCACAGCGCCCGCGCCCGAATCCGCTGGAGGAACCACATGCACCTCGATGAATGGAAGGAAGCCTGGGCCGCGCATGGCGCGATGTTGCAGCGGAGCCTCGAGATCGATGCGCGGCTCCTGCGCGAGACCTTGCTGCGCAGGGCCCGCTTCGCGCTCGTGCCGTGCGTGCTGTGGTGGGCGTTGGAGATCGCGCTCGGCGGCGTCGTGCAGTTCGGGGTGGTGGCCGTGCTCGCCGCGCACCTCGCCGAAGCGCGCTACCTCGTCTTCGCCGGCGCGCTGGCCCTGTTCGTCCCGGGGCTCATCGCCTTGACGGCGCACTCGTTGCTCAAGGTCCTGCAGCTCGACTACGCCGCGCCGGTGACTGCGCTCCAGCGCGAAGTCGAGCACATCAGGCGCGCGGAGTACCGCGCGCTCAAGTGGTCGTTGCTCGGAGGCGTCCTGCTGTGGTTGCCCGCCGCGCTGGTCCTCTTCGAGGCGGTGACCGGCGTCGCTGCACTCGCCCGCGTCGATCTCGCGTGGCTCGTCGCGAATCTCGGCTTCGGGGTCGTCGTCCTCGTGGTCGGGCAGGTCTGGTCCAGGCGCCATGTCGAGCGTCCGGACCTGCGACCGTGGGCGCGCCGCCTCCTCGCCGTCATTTCGGGCCGGTCGCTGCAGGTGGTGGCCGGCCATCTCGCGGAGCTCGCGCGCTTCGAACGGGAGGACCCGCCAGCCACCTAGAGCGGCGCCCGTCCCGCCGGGCTCAGTGGAACCAAGGCGCGGTCAGGTCGACCCAGAGCGCGAGTCCGCGCCAGCGGCCGAAGCGCGCATAGGCCTTCGCGACCGCGCGATCGCTCGGCGCCCGGCTGCGGCCGGCCCGCCGCGCGAGTTCGGCGCGGCACCAGGAGTCGAGCGCGAGATCATCGTGATGGCCGAAGAGGCGCAGGGCCTGGCCGGCGGCATACGGACCGAAGCCGTCGAGCGCGAGCAGGCGGTTGCGCAGAGTCGTGGCGTCGAGGTCGGGGTCGCTGAAGTGCGCGTCGCTCAGCGTCCCGGCGGCGAACGCGCGCGCGAGCGCGAGGCAGGCGCGGGCGCGATAGCCGACGCGCACGACGTCCCGGAAGAACCGGTCGGGCTGCGCCGCGACGAGTTCCGGGCCCGGGAACGCCCTTCGGCCCGAGGGAGCCGGTTCGCCGAGTGCGGCGACGAGGCGCGAGGTCATCAGGCGCGTGGCTGCCCACGAGCAGTTGGTCGTGAACAGCAACTTGATCAGGTCCTCGAACGCGTGCGCCGAGCGCAAGAGCCGGCCGGCGCCCCGCGCGCGCGCCCAGCGCAGGCGGGCCTCGTCGTCGCAGAGCGCCCAGAACGGCTCGAGATCGAGGTCGAGACGCAGCATGCGCGCGAGCTGGGTCTTCGCGGCCTGCGCCACCGGCGCCGAGAGCCGGACCGCCAGGGCGGAGCTGGACTCGCGGACGGCGGCATCGACTGCCCGGCCGTCGACGCGCAGCACGGTCGCGAAGCAGCCATCGGCGTAGGTGTGCGGCTCGAGGTCGTACCAGCCGTGGCCGCGCACGGCGACGTCCAGGGCGAAGGGTTGCGGCGGCTGCAGGCGGCAGTGGTGCGTCATCGCACTTCGATCTGCTCGTAGACGCCCTTCGGGAAGCGCAGCGTGACCGTCGCGCGCCAGCCGCCGGCGGTGACCTGCAGGTCGCTCGTGCCCGCGTCGCCCTCGCGCGGCGGGTAGCGGCCGCCGCGCTGGGAGGTGATCTGCGGCGCGCGAGCATGGGTCCAACCGATTGCGAGTGCGATCATCTCCGGGGTGACCGCGTAGGGGCCGTGCTCGGACGCCGCGAGGTCCTGCCAGCTGCGTGGGTTGCGCGGGTCCAGGACTGTGACGCGATCGCCACGGACCGCCAGCAGCTGCCGCGGCGCATCCGGCGCAACCACCGCGACGCAGAGCTGGGTGTGCCGGAGCGCGCGCCACGCCGGATCCCCGAGTCGATCGAGCGAGCTCGGCGCGGTCCCGAGATGTTGCGTGACGCGGGCGCGCAGTTCGTCGTCAGGCGCGTGGCGCGAGACCATGTGGCGGACCAGGTCGCGGGTCCACGGGCTCTCCTGGGGATCGGCGCTGTCGGTCTGCCGCACGATGCCGACGCCGGGCGCGATCCAGGTCAGGATCTCGCGGTCGACGAAGCCCTGGGTCCGGCGCACGAGCCGCACCTTGGCGGCCAGGAAGCGTCCCGCGGGCACCACGACGGCCTCCGCGAGTGCCAGGACTTCGCCGGCGTACTCGACGCGCTGCCGGGTCGAGCCGGCGGCCGCCGGCCAGATCGCGAGCTCGCTGTGACTCCACTTCGCGCCGGCGACGAGGGGCAATTGCGCGAGCCGGCGCGGGGGAGGGGTCTGCTGCGGATCGGCCACGAACTCGAGGTCCTCGTCGCGGAGCCACGCGATCTCGGTGGGCGTGATCCGCCACCACTCACGCGTGGCGCGCACGGTTCCCGAGTGGGCCAGTTCGAACCACCCATCGCCGAACGGCGGCTGCGCGGCCGGCCCGACGCAATCGACGAAGGTCGGACCACGCAGGGCCGGGGTCTGATAGACCCAGGTGGTCTCGGCAGTGATCGGCAGCAGCGCCGCGGCCGGCTGGCTCTCCTGGGCCAGCCCGACTCCCGACATCAGCAGGACTGCGGCTGCGGGCGCGTGCATGCACCCCGCAGGATAGCGCGCTATTCGATCGCGACCGCGGTCACCTTGCCGCTCGCAAAGTGCATCGTGACGACCGCGGACCACTCAGCCCCGGCTGCGGTGGTTCCGCGCACGCAGAGCTCGGCGCTCGAGACCGCGTCCTTGTGGGTCGTGCGGCTGACCGAGCCGTCCGCCAGCCTGCCGATCCGGGGCTTGGCGACCTGGGCCGAGCCGAGCAGCAGCGCGCAGGCGCGCGTGAGTTCGTCGATCGGTTGGAAGCTCTGCATGCCCTCGCGGATCTCGATCCCTTCCGCGGCGACCAACCGGTTCCAGTCCGCCGGGTTCTTCGGGTCGAAGCTCGCGGCTCTCTCGCGCGTCACGACGAAGGGTGTGGCGATGCCGCGCACCCGCGCGAAGCGCGACTTGAACCACTGCTGGAACACGGCGTCGTCGAACCAGGTGATCGTTCGTTCGGTGCCGCGCTCCGGCGCCGCGAGCGTGGCCAGATGGGCGCGCAGGAGTGCCGCATGGTCGACGGCAGGCAGGTCCCTGCCCGGGGTGAAGCGCACCAGCTCCTGCAGGTGGCCGCGCTCCCAGCGCGCGTGCGTCTGCTGTTGCTTGACGAGGCCGATGCCCGGTGCGTACCACGAGGTCGTCTCGCCTTCGCCGTAGTACTTGCCGGTCATCCTGTCCTTGAGCTCGAGGCAGCGGAACGTGCCGGCCTTGACCTTCACCTCGCGGTCCATCGCCTCGATCGTCACCTTGTGATGCGTGCGCAGGTCGTCGGCCGACGGTCCTGTGGACTCGCCATCCGGGCCGGCCATGGTCTGCACGCTCATCTGTTCGTCCCACTCCCATTGGATCGCGACCCCTGGTGGGCACAGCAGGATCAGCTGGGGCAGGCGCGGGTTGACCCCGCGCATGCCGCCGAGATACGAGTTCCGGTAGGTGTACCAGCCGTCTTCGCGTTCGCCGACGTAGAGCCAGCCGTCGTAGCCGGATTTGGTGCGGCACTCGAACGCGCGCTTGCCGCCGCCGACGTCGACCGTGCCGACGCAGGTCACGACCAGCGGCGTGCGCGTCTCGGCCGCCGGGTCGCCGGTCTCGTACTCCCAGCGCGCGCCTTCGGCATAGGGGAAGTAGTCGCTGCAGGTGACGGCTTTCTGTTGCGCGCTCGCCGGGGCGCGGTCCTGGGCGACGTGGACGGTCAGAGGGGTCGCGAGGCCGAGGCCCGCGAAGGCGGTCGCCAGCAGGGCGCCGCGCAGATCGGTCGTGGTCATGGTGCTCCGATAGGGTTGCAGCAGGCTGGTGACCCTGGCTTCGAAGCCGAACGGCAGCGGCAGGATGCCGGCTGCGGTCGCCGGGGTCGGATCGAGGGCGCGGGAAGCGAGCTCGACCAGGAAGCGCGCGAAGGGTTCGCCGCTGCCCTGGTCACGGATCACGTGGCTGTCGCAGATCTCCTCCTTGGCGGCGTCGAGCGCGCGCGTGAGCACGTGGAGCAGCGGCTGCCACCAGAAGAGCGCGAGCATGAACTGCTGCACGCGGCCGAGCGCGTGGTGGCGATGCCGGATGTGCGCGGCCTCGTGCACGAGGATTGCGTCGAGCTGGTCCGGCGTGCACTCGTGCAGCAGGGCGCGCGGCAGCACGATCGCCGGAGTCGAACCGCCGAGGGCGAAGGGCGTGCAGGGCGACGCGGTGAGCAGCAGTCGCGGCAGATCGGTGAGGCCGACACAGCGTGCGGCGCGCGCGAGGGCGCCGAGCAGCGCCGGATCAGTGGCCAATTCGCAGGCCCGGCGCAGCCGGGTCACGGCCCGCAGACCGAGCTGGAGCCTGAGCAGCATCCACGCCGAGCCGAGGCCCCAGCCGGCCAGGCACAGGGTCACCCATTCCGGGCTCCAGGCCGGCTCGAGGACGGGCACGCGATCGGCGGTGGCCGGGAGGATCGGCTGGGGCGGCACGACCGCCTCGGTCTGGGCGCTCTGCGCGGGGGCGGGCGGGTCCGGCAGCACGCGCAGCAACGGGATCGGAGTCGGCCGTTCGTGGGCGATGCCGGCGAACGCGAGGCAGGCGAGGTTCAGCAGCAGGCCGGCGCGCGCGATCTCGAAGCGCCAGGGCGCGGGTGCTCGCCGCAGGGCGAGCAGCGCTGCGCAGCAGAGGCCGAGCACGAGCGTCGTGCTCAGGAGGATGTTCAGCAGCGGCAGGTGCAGTGGCATCTCAGGTCCCCGGGTTCCGGTTGGCCAGCAGCTCGCGCAGGCGCGCGAGTTCGCCGTGGCGGATCTTCTTGCTGCCGAGCAGGCTCGCGACCAGGGTGCTGGCGGAGCCGCCGAAGAAGGAGTCCACGAACTCGGCGGCGAGGCGGCCGGCCGACTCCTCGCGGCTGCGCGTCGCGCGGTAGCGGTGCGCCCGATCGGTCTTGTCGGCGCTGAGCCAGCCGCGGCGTTCGAGTCGCTGCACGAGCGTGAGCACGGTCGTGCGCGCGACCTCCCGCCGGCGCGAGAGCGTGGCGACGAGTTCGGCGATCGTCGCGCCGGCAGGGCCATGCGCCCAGACGGCTTCGAGGATCTCGAGTTGGGGAGGAGTCAGCGTGC
>CAZSKV010000161.1:0-3274 GCA_964607495.1 uncultured candidatus Brocadiaceae bacterium | reverse complement strand
CAAGCTGGCCGCCAGCGGGCCGACGGTGATCCTGGTCGTGGGGGTCAATGGCTCCGGCAAGACCACGTCGATCGCCAAGCTCGCGCGCCATCTGAGCAGCCAGGGCGCCAAGGTCATGCTCGGCGCGGGCGACACCTTCCGTGCTGCTGCCGTCGAGCAGTTGACGCTCTGGGCCGAGCGCCTCGGCATCCCGATCGTGAAGCAGGCCACGGGCGCCGACCCCGCGGCGGTCGCGTTCGACGCCGTCTCGGCGGCGATCGCCCGCAAGGTCGACTATCTGCTGCTCGACACGGCCGGGCGCCTGCACACGCAGAAGAACCTGATGCAGGAGCTCGAGAAGATCGTGCGCGTCGTGCGCAAGCAGATCCCCGCAGCCCCGCACGAGACGCTCTTGATCCTCGATGCCACGACCGGACAGAACGCGATCCGGCAGGCCTCCGAGTTCACCAAGGCCGCGCCGATCACCGGACTGCTGCTCGCGAAGATGGACGGCACGGCCAAGGGCGGCGCCGTGTTCGGCATCCGCGAGCAGTTGCCACTGCCGGTCAAGTTCCTGGGCGTCGGCGAGAAGATCGACGACCTCGAGCCCTTCGCGGCCGAGGCGTTCGTCGACGCGATCCTGAGCTTCTCCAGGCAGGAGCCCGCCCGCGCGTGAACACCTGGCTGCCAGCGGTGTTCGTCACGCTGCTCGCCTTGCCGTTCTGCGCCTTCTGGCCCGACTACGAGGTGGCGCGCCGTGCGCTGCTCGCGCTCTTCGCGGCCGTGCTCGTGCTCGGCGCCCTCGTCCGGCGGCGGCTGCCGCTGCCCGGCACGCCAGCCGGCCGCCTGGGACTGGGCTGCCTGCTCTGGGCCACCGCCGTCACGCTCGGGAACGGTGGCGGCCGCGAGGACCGGTTCGGCCACTACCTGGCGCTCGCAGTCTGCTTCGTCTGGGGCACGTGCGGCACGCCGCGCTCCTGGCTGCTGGCGACGCTGCCAGCCGGGATCCTGGTCGCCTTGCTCGGCCTCGCCCAAGCCAGCGGCCTCGACTGGCCTTCCGGGCTGCAGGTGGTCGCGAGTCCGGTTGCCACACTCGGCAACCTGAACGTCGCGAGCGAAGTCGCGGCCCTGTGCACCTGCGCGGCGCTGACCTTGCACGCGCAAGGCATCGCGAGGGTGTGGAGCACCCTCGCGAGCGGGCTCGGGATCGCCTACCTCGGCGCGAACGGCTCGCGCTCGGGCCTGCTCGCGCTGGGCCTCGCAGCCCTCGGCTGGGGCGTGCTGCATCATCGCCAAGGCCGCTGGAAGCCGCTGTTGCTGGTCGCCGGTTGCGGGCTCGCGCTCCTGGCCGCGGTCCGCTGCCTGCGGCCCATGGCGCCCGCACCGGCCCCGGCCGCCGCAGCGGCGGCGGTGCCGTCGACGATCGCCGTGCGCTGCGAGCTCTGGCTGGGCACGCTCGGCCTGATCGCGGAGGCCCCGGTCTGCGGACACGGCCCCGGCACCTTCCGCAGCGAGTATCCGCGGCACCGGCGCGACGCCGAGATCGAACTCTCGTCGTACGGCCGCAGCTTCCGCACGACGAGCACGAGCGCCCACAACGACCTGCTCGAGCTGGCGGTCGAGTTCGGCGGCGTCGGCCTGATCGCCGTGGCCCTTTTCGCGCTGCAGGTGCTGTTCACGCTGCGCCGCGCGCCGGATCTCTGGCTGCCGGCGCTGGGCCCGCTGTGCGCGTTCTCGGTGCTGGCCATGGTGCGCTCGCCACTGGGCAACGCACCGGCGGCTGGCTGGTTCTTCGGGTTCCTGGGCGCACTCTGCGCGCGGAGCGCGACCGCGGCGCCGCCACGGCCCTTCGGTCCGGTGCAGACGATCGCCCTCGGCACCGGAATGCTGATCTGGGCCCATGCCGCATACCACCGCCTCGATGCCGAGACGGCCGCCGCGCGCTACGTGACGCAAGCGGCCCTGCCGGTCGCGGCGCGGGATGCGGCGCCCCTGGCGCGGGCGTCCTACAGCGCCCCCGACGACCCGCGCTGGCGGCAGTTGGCGATCCGGCAGCGGGCAGGCGTGCTCGACGCGCCAGCGGCATGGCGCGCGAACCAGGAGGACTTCGCGGTCCTCGCCGAGGTCGATCCGCACGCGCCGGGCGCGTGGTTGCTGCGGGCCGAACACGCACTCCACGCGGGCGAGCTCGACGCTGCGGCAGCGGCCCTGGCCCGCGCGCGCGCGCTCGACCGGCGCGACCCCGAAGCGCAGTTGCTCGCGGCGACGCTCCGCGTGCTGCAAGGCGACGCCGCCGCCGCCGCGGCCGAGCTCTACCGTGCCCCCCACCCGCGGCTCGCGGCCAGCCTCGCCCAACACTTCGTCGACCTCTCGGCCGCGGCCGAACGGCGCGGCGACGACGCGGGCGCAATCCTGCTGCGCGCCGAACAGGCGTTCGTCGTCACGCTCGCCCAGCTCGCGGCCCGCCCTGAGCGCGCTGCCGTGCCCGAGCTGCGCCTGGCCGTGGACCGCCTGGGCCAGGCGATGCAGATCGCCGGCCTCGCGGCGCGAGACGCGCGCACGCCGGCGTTGCGCGCGGTGCTGGATCTACGTGCCGGCCAGGAGCAGCTGGCGCGCGACCGTGGCAGCCTGGCGCAGCGGCAGCAGCTCGGCATCGACCCCTGGGTCGCCGACTTTGCCGGGGATCTGCTCGCACCCCTGCACGCGCTGCCCGAGTGGCAGCCGCTGCTGGCCCGGTCCCCGGCGCCGCACTACAACTCCGCCACCCGAGGCAGCAAGCGATGATTCACCTGCAGAAGATCCTCGTCCCCACCGACTTCTCCCTGCCGTCGCAGAAGGCCCTGCGCTACGCGATCGAGTTCGGCAAGCACTTCGGCTGCGAGGTCGTGCTCTTGCACGTCGTCGAACGCCCGGCCTTCCCCCCGGCGTTCCGCAGCGAAGGCACCGCCGCGAGCGAGCTCGACGCCCAGCAGCGCGCCTGGGCCGAGGGCGAACTCGCGAAGATGATCCGCGAGGAGGTGCCGAGCGGCGTGCAGGCGCGCACGATCCTGCGCGGCGGCATGGCGGCGAGCGAGGTGATCGCGATCGCGAAGAGCGAAGAGGTCGACCTGATCGTGATGGCGACGGCCGGCCAGGGGTTCCTGCAGCACATGCTGATGGGCAGCGTCGCCGAGAAGGTCGTCCGCAAGGCCCCGTGCGCCGTGCTGATCGTGCGCGAGGACGAGAAGGACTTCGTGATGCCGTGGGGCGAGGGCGGCGGGCCGACGATGTAGACGAAGCAGCTGCCTACTTGCCC
>CAZSKV010000160.1:0-2250 GCA_964607495.1 uncultured candidatus Brocadiaceae bacterium | reverse complement strand
CGGCTTCGTCGACGCCATCGGGCACGCACACCGAGGTGATGCCCGGCAGGCGGATCGGCGCCTGGACCAGCGGCGTGAGGCCCAGCGGCTCGAGCCCTTGCACCAACGCCTTGGCCGCGGCCACGTGCCGCGCGAAGCGCGCGGGTAGGCCTTCCTCGAACACCTCGTCGAGGCCGGCGGCGAGCCCGTAGATCGACGAGATCGGGGCCGTGTGGTGGTAGACGCGCTCGCCGCCCCAGTAGGCGCCGAGCAGGTTCACGTCGAGATACCAGGATGGCGCCTTGCGCGCGCGCGCCTTGGCCTTGGCCATCGCCGCATCGGAGAACGAGACCGGCGCGAGCCCCGGCGGCACCGACAGGCACTTCTGGGTGCCCGAGTACGCGGCATCGACACCCCAGGCATCGAGCGCAACCTCGAGACCGCCGAGGCTCGTCACGCAGTCGAGCACGCTCAGTGCCCCCTGCGCCTTCGCCGCCTGCAGGATCGCCTGCGGCGGCTGCAGGACCCCGGTCGAGGTCTCGGCGTGCACGAAAGCCACGAGACGCGTCGGCCCGCCGCGGATCGCCTGGAGCATCGCAGCTTCGTCGAGGGCCTTCCCGTACTCGGCGCGCACCGCGACGACCTCGGCCCCCTGGCGCAGCGCGAGTTCGTGCATGCGCTCGCCGAACACGCCGTGGATGCCGACCACGACCCGGTCGCCCGGCTCGACGAGGTTCACGAAGCAGCACTCCATGCCAGCGCTGCCGGTGCCGGAGATCGGCAGCGTGAAGCGGTTCCGCGTGCCGAAGAGCGTGCGCAGGTCCTGCTGCACGCGGTCCATGAGCTGCACGAACTCCGGGTCCAGGTGACCGAGGACCGGCGCACTCTGGGCGGCCAGCACGCGATGGCTGCTCGGCGAGGGACCGGGCCCCAGCAGCAGCACTTCGGAGGGAACGAACGGAACGCGCGGCACCATGCCGCCGAGCATAGCCGGCCTAGGCGCCGTTCTTCCGGTAGAGGAACGCGAGCACCGCGGCCACGGCCTGGTAGGCCTCGACCGGGATCTGGTCGCCACAGGCGAGGGGCGTCAAGCACTGCAGCAGATCCGGATCGCGCTCGACCGGGATGCCGTGCGCGTCCGCGCTCGCGAGGATCCGGGCGGCGATCTCGCCGCGGCCGCGGGCGAGCAGGCGCGGCGCACGGTCGTTGCCCCGGTCGTAGCCGAGCGCAGCCGCCTGACGCTGTGCTGGATCAGGCATGCACGTCCACCAGCGCGCGCGGGTCGCGCGGCACGGCGATGAGGTCGGCAACCGGCAGCGCGGCGCCCGGGGCGCGGCGCAGCAGGAGCTGCGGGGCCTCGAGCCCGCAGGCCGTCAACTCCGCCTCGAGCTCGGCGAGCGCACCCTCGAGCGTGCGCAGCGCCGACTCCGTGACGGCCTGGATCTGCACGCGGACCCGGCGCTCGCGCACGCCGATGTCGACCCGCAGTGCGCCAAGGCGCGTGAAATCGAGCAAGAGGACGACCGCGAAGCCCCGGCCCTCGGCCTCGGTCGCGGACTCCTCCGGCGCATCCTCCGCGCGCACGAAGAGCCGCGCCCCGCGCAGGGCGCCACCCACCACCACCGGCAGCGGCAGCCACAGCGGCGCGCCCTGCTCGGCGCGTCGCACGTTGTCGAGTTCGGCACGCGACAGGTTGTCCGCGAGCGCCCTGCCAGCGGCGCGGACGGCTGCGGGTGCCTGCTCGGCGGCGGCGGCGGCGAGCGCGACCGCCTTGCCGCTCTGCACGAGCTCGGCGGCGACGACCGTTTCGCCGCGCGGATGCGCCGCGAGACGCAGCACCTCGAGTTCCTGGTCGTGTCCGAGGCGTTCGTGCAGCTGGCGCAGGGTCGCCGCCGGCGGCGGCGCGGCGCCGGGTGCGCCGCTCCAGCCGCCGAGCCAGTCGAGGACCCCTGCGGCCACCTGGGCAGGTCCGCTGCCGGCGAGCGCCTTCGCGAGGCGCTGCAGGTCCCGCCCGAGTTCCTTGCCACCCACACCGAGCAGACCCGCGGCCGCGAGCGGGCCCGCCGCCGGCAGCACGATCGACTTCTCGACCGCGAGCGTGAGCCGGGGTGAGGTGGCGACGACCGTGAACTCGTAGCTCCGGCCAACCTCGAGCGGTGCCTGGGTGCGGGCCTCGAGTCTGCCACCGAGGAGTCCGATCAACACCCGCTCGCGATCCAGCAGTTCGAGCACGGTCGCCGAGAGCTTCTGGCCGGACACCACCTCGACCAG
>CAZSKV010000159.1:0-5783 GCA_964607495.1 uncultured candidatus Brocadiaceae bacterium | reverse complement strand
GACCGCCCACGTCGTCGTTGCCTGTCCGAGCAAGACGGCCGACATCGAGTGCATCCTGATCTCCGGCGTGCACGGTCCCAAGGCCGTGCACGTGCTGCTCCTGGAGGATTGCTGATGCGTTCCTGGTGCCTCGCGATCTGTGTGTTCCTGACTACCGCGAGCGCGGCTGCGGCCGCGCCGCAGGCCGATGACCTGGCGTTGCTGACCGCGGGCGTGCGCGAGCTCACGAGCCCCGGTGTGCCGGGGCCGCTCGCGGTGTTCGGCGAGCAGGCTTTCGCGGTTGCCGCGGCCAACGACCACGCGCTCGCACGCGCGGTCGTCGCCGCGGCGCGGCACGGGAAGGGCCGCGTGGTCGCGTTCGGGCACGGCGGATTCCTCGGCACGCAGTCGCTGCGGATCGCCGACACCGGCACGCTCGCGCGCAACGCGCTGCGCTGGCTCGGTGCCGGCAAGACGGTGCCAAGAGTCGCGCAGCGCGAAGCGCGCGACCTGCTCGCGCACTGGGCGGCGTCCGGGGAGAAGTTCACGGAGACCGCGTGCGATCTGGCCCATCTCGACGCCGACCTGCTGGTGCTGCCGAACCCCGACCGGCTCGCGCCCGACGAGATCGAGCGCGTGCAGGACTTCGTCGCCGCCGGCGGCGGGCTGCTCGTGACCGGGCTCGCCTGGGGCTGGCTGCAGCTGCACCCGGGCCAGGAGCTGGTGCGCGACCACCGCGGCAATGCGCTGCTGCGGCCGATGGGGCTCGCGTTCGCCGATGGCCATGCCGACCGGCCGCGCGTGCCCGCCTGCGACCCGAAGGTGCTCGCAAAGCTGCATGCGGGCGCGGCGCTGGCGGCGCTCGCGGCGCAGCCACAGGGTCCCGATTCCAGCCAGCAGGTCGACGCCGTGTTGCTCGGGGTGCGCACCCTGCCCACCGAGGATGCGGGCCTCGTGGCGCGGGCGAGGCGCCTGTGCGGTGACGCCGGCGCGATCGCGATCGGACCCGGGAAGCCGCTCGCGCAACACTCCGGCAAGGCCCGGCTCGCAGTAGCGCTCGCGCACGAACTCGCCTCGCGGCAGCTCGCGGAGGTCGCGGCCGATCCGTCGGCGCCCCTGTTCCCGGGTGCCGTCCCGGCGGACGCGCCGCGCCTGCGTAGGCAGATCGTGCTGGACCTCGGCCGGCCCGGTTGGGCCGGCACCGGGCTCTATGCGGCGCCAGGGGAGAGCCTGAGCGTGCGCGGCCAGGATCTCGCCGGACTGGCGCTACGCATCGGCTGCCACACCGACCAGAACTGGCACCACGGGACATGGAATCGGCATCCCGCGATCGCGCGGCGCTTCGCGCTGCGTGCGGGCGAGCAGCGCGTCGCGTCGCCGTTCGGGGGCCTGGTCTATGTCGAGGTCCCGGCCGGCCGGCAGGGCCGGATCGAGATCGACATCGCGGGCGCGGTCGCGGCCCCGCGCTTCGTCCGTGGCAAGACCGCGCTCGCCGAGTGGGAGCTGACCCTGCGCGCAGCCCCGGCACCGTGGGCCGAACTCGAGGCCGACCGGGTGATCCTGACCGTGCCGGCGCAGCATGTGCGCGACGTGCGCGACCCGCGCCCGCTGCTCGAGTTCTGGGACCAGGTGCTCGGCTACTACGCCGAGCTCGGCCAGCGGCCGCTCGCCGATCGGCCGCAGCGCTTCGTCGCCGACGCACAGATCTCGGCCGGCTACATGCACTCCGGCTACCCGATCATGACGCACCTCGACGTCGCCGGCCGCCTCGTCGACGTCGCCCTGCTCCGCAGCAGGCCCGGCGAGGGATGGGGCTTCTGGCACGAGCTCGGCCACAACCACCAGCAAGGCGCCTGGACCTTCGAGGGGACCGGCGAGGTGACCTGCAACCTCTTCTCGCTCTACGTGATCCAGCAGATCTCCGGGCAGAAGCCGCTCGCCGACCCGCGGCTCAAGAACCTCGCGAAGAAGGTGCGCGACCACCTGCAGAACGGCGCGCCCTTCGCGCGCTGGCAGCAGGATCCGTTCCTCGCGCTGTTCATGTACGGACAACTGCAGGATGCGTTCGGGTGGGAGACGTTCCAGAAGGTCTTCGCCGAATACCGGGATCTGCCGGCCGCGAACCTGCCGAAGTCGGACGCCGAGAAGCGCGACCAGTGGCTCGTGCGCTTCTCGCGGGCCGCGGGCAGGAACCTCGGGCCCTTCTTCCAGCGCTGGGGTGTGCCGGTCTCTGCGGACGCACTCGCCGCGGTCGCGTCCCTGCCGGCCTGGATGCCCGAAGAGAAACAGCCATGATCGGTTGCCTGGTCCTGGCAGTCCTGTGCCCACAGGGCGACTGGTTGTTGCACGCGCCGGCGCAGCCGGCACGCGTCGCCGTCCGTGACGCCGACCTGGTGCTCGAGAACGGCCTCGTGCGGCGCGTGATCCGCACCGCCCCCGGGGTCGCGACGATCGCGCTCGACGACCTGCGTACGACGGCGTCCTTGTTGCGCGCGGTCGAACCCGAGGCGCTGGTCACGCTCGATGGCAAGGAGCATGCACTCGGCGGCATGGACGCGCAGCCGAACCGGGCCTGGATCGACCCGCGCTGGCTCGCGGCGATGACTCCACGCGCGAGCGACTTCCGCTACGCCGGCCATGCGACGAGACCGCTGCGCGAGCGCCTCGCCTGGAAACGCGTCCGCCCGTCGCCCCCTGCGGCGTGGCCGCCGCCCGGGATCGAGCTCGCACTGCGCTTCGCACGTGCCGATGGCGTCACGATCCACGTACACCACGAGGTCTACGACGGCCTGCCGCTCCTCGCGAAGTGGGTCGTCGTGCGCAACGGCAGCAAGGCGGCCCTGCGCGTCGATCGCGTGAGCAGCGAACGCCTGGCCTGCGTCGAGGGTGAGTCGAGCGTCGAGAAGACCAGCGGCTGGCGCCTGCCGCCGCTCACTCCGTTCACCGACTACCACTTCTGCGCGATCGACAAGGGCCAGAGCGTGGCGCCCGTGCGCTGGCTGCCCGACCCGGCCTACCGCACGCAGGTCAGCTACGAGCTGCAGACGCCCTGCCTGCTCGACAGCACGCTGCCGGTCGGCCCCGGGCTCGTGCTCGCGCCCGGCGCGGAGTTCGTGTCGCCCCGGACGTGGCTGCTCGTGCACGACTCCAGCGAGCGCGAGCGCTGCGGCCTCGCGCTGCGCCGTGCGCTGCGGACGCTCGCGCCGTGGAGCACCGAGAACCCGATCCTGATGCACGTGCGTTCCGCCGACCCGCGTGCAGTCCGGCTCGCGATCGACCAGTGCGCCGAGGTCGGCTTCGAGATGGTGATCCTGACCTTCGGCAGCGGCTTCGAGATCGAGGACCAGAGCGCCGCGGCTATGGACCGCTGGCGTGAGCTCGCCGAGTACGCGCGCGGCAAGCGGATCGAGCTGGGCGGCTACGGCCTGCTCGCGAGCCGTTCGGTCGGCCCGCGGCACGACGTGGTCGTACCCGGCGGCAAGCCGGTGTTCGGCGCCTCGCCCTGCCTGCTCTCGGAGTGGGGGGAGCGGTACTTCGCGACGCTGCGCGCGTTCTTCCCGGCCACGGGCTTCACGGTCTTCGAGCACGACGGCAGCTACCCGGGCGACGTCTGCGCGGCCACGACGCATCCGGGGCACGCGGGCCTGGCCGACTCCCAATTCGGCCAGTGGCGCAAGATCGCGGACTTCTACGCCTGGTGCCGCAGCGAGGGCACCTACCTGAATGTGCCCGACACCTACCTGCTCTGTGGCGCGTCGAAGCTGCCGATGGGCTACCGCGAGACCAACTGGTCGTTGCCACGCGCCCAGCAGCTCGTGCACGCGCGGCAGAACATCTTCGACGGCACCTGGGACAAGGCCCCGAGCATGGGCTGGATGTTCGTCCCGCTCGTCGAGTACCACGGTGGCGGACCGGCGGCGACGATCGAACCGCTGCGCGACCACGTCGATACCTATGCCGCCCATCTCGCGAACTGCTTCCTGGGCGGGGTCCAGGCCTGTTGGCGCGGCCCGCGCCTCTTCGATGCTCCCGAGACCAGGGATCTGGTCGCCCGCCACGTCGCCGCGTTCCGCAAGCATCGGGGTATCCTGGAGTCCGACCTGATCCACCTGCGCCGCGCCGATGGCAAGGACATCGACGGCTGGATCCACGTGAACCCGAACCTCGAAGAGAAGGCGCTCGTGGCGCTCTTCAATCCAACCGACCAACCCATCACGCGGCCGCTGCAGCTGCCGCTCTACTACTCCGGTTTGACCGGAGCCGCCCGCCTCTCGGTCGACGAAGGGCCCGAGCGCGAGGTCCAGCTCGCGGCCGATGGCAGCCTGCAGGTCGAGGTCTCGGTCCCGGCCGGCGGGAACACGACCCTGCTGTTGCGCTCGAGGGCCGCGAAATGACAATGCGCCCCCCCGCAGTGCACACCGAGGCCGAGGTGCCCTCTCACACCCCAGGACTGCGAGAAGCTGCTCGTGCAGTGGTTCGCGCGAGACAGCGGGACCTGGGGCCGTGGCGCCTCGGCCTCTTTCTCACCGCGCAGCTGCTGGCCGCGCCGTGTGGCGCGCAGGAGGACTGGCGTGCCGAGGTCACGCAGCTGCAGCCGCGCATCGACAAGGCGATCGACCGCGGGGTCGAGTGGCTGCTCGCGCATCAGCAGCGCGACGGTTCGTGGGGTCACCACTGGCAGCTCTATCCGACCGGGCAGACCGCGCTCTGTGCCTACACGCTGCTCAAGTGCGGACTGCCGCCCACGCATTCGGCGCTGCGGCGGGCGCTGAACTACCTGCTCGACCGGCGCCCGGGCGAGACCTATTCGGCCGGGTGCACGCTGATGGCCTTCCAGGCGACGAAGGACCCCGCGTACCAGCCGAAGATGCAGAAGGTCCTCGACGACCTGCTCTCGTGGCAGGACGGGACCTGGAGCTACCCCTACGAGCCGGAAGGCGCGATTTGGGGCGAGCACCCGTTCATCCGGGACCTGTCGAACACGCAGTACGCCGCGCTCGGCCTGCGCGCCGCGGCCGCCGCCGGACTCAAGATCAAGGACCAGGTCTGGATCGAGCTCGCGACCGGCGTGCTGCGCAACCTCGAGCGGGCCGAGACCGTCGAGATCCCGATCGAGAAGGGCCGGACCGGCGCGCCCCGGCAGGAAGCCGCCGGATTCCGCTACCGGGCGTTCGGCCCCTACGCCGGCAGCTCGACCGGATCGATGACCGCGGCCGGGGTTGCGGTCCTGCACATGTGCAAGGAGGCGCTCGGCAACCGTGCACCCGGGGACCTCGACTCCAGGATCACCCGCGGGATCGATCTCGGACTCAACTGGCTCGCGAGCTGCATCGAGATCGCCAAGAACCCGCGCTCCGACGGCTGGCTCTACTACTGGCTCTATGGCCTCGAACGGGTCGGCTCGTTCCGCGAGATCGACGTGCTCGGCAGGCACCCGTGGTATCTCGAAGGCGCGCGCTTCCTCGTCGACAAGCAAGGCGGCAACGGCGACTGGGTCCAGTTCAGCTCCGAGGCCGACACCTGCTTCGCGCTGCTCTTCTTGCGCCGCGCCTCGGCGGCACCGACGACCGGGGGCGGACCGATCCGCAGCGGCCAACACGTGCACGCCAGCGAGGGACCAGGGCACCAGGTCTCGATGCGCGGGACCGGCGGCAGCGACGGCGCGCCGCTCGCGCTGTGGATCACGGGATTCGGCCGGAAGGTCCACGCCGACTTCGCCGGCAAGGACGAGGACCCCGTGCCCGGTCTCAGGGTCGCGAAGGTCGAGTACCTGGTCGACGGCGAAGTCGTCGCGACCGTGCCCG
>CAZSKV010000158.1:0-3375 GCA_964607495.1 uncultured candidatus Brocadiaceae bacterium | reverse complement strand
GGCTGGTGATGAACATCCCGCTGCTGGTCTACCTCGGGCGCGCCGAGAAGAAGCCCTGGGTGCGCTTGGGCTGTGACGTCGGCGTCGGCCTGACCTTGATCACGATCCTGCTCACGCACTCGCGCGGCGGGTTCCTGGCGGCCGTCGCGACGTTGCTGCTGATCGCCTGGCGCTCGGGCAAGCTGATCCGGGCCATGGCCTCGCTGCTGGTCCTCGCGCTGCTGTTCTTCACCTTCGCCCCGACACACGTCGTCGAGCGCATCGCCTCGATCGGCAAGGGCGGCGAGGAGCGCTCGGCCAACGCCCGCCTGATCTCGTGGACGATCGCGTTGCGGATGATCGACGCGAACCCGGTGCTCGGGGTCGGCCTGCGCAACTTCCAGAACCACTGGGTGCGTCACAGCGAAGGGGTCGCGGCCGAGGGCGGGTTCGCCTACGTCGCGCACAACAGCTACCTGCAGATCTGGGCCGAAGGCGGCATGCCGGCGTTCGCGGCCTACATCCTGCTGCTCGGGTCGGTGTTCTTCGCCTGCCGGCGGGTGCGCGCCTACGCGCGCGCGCGCGACGATCTCGAGTGGGCGCGCCTGTATGCGAACCTGTTCGAGACCGTGCTGATCGGCTTCCTCGTGGGTGCGGTGTTCCTGAACCGCGGCCACTTCGACCTGATCTACCACGACCTGGCGATGGTGACCGCGCTGCTGGTGCTGGTACGGACCGCCCGACGTGCCGATCCGGCCCGCGCGGCGGGTGCGCCGCGGGGCCTGACCTTCACCTGGCAGCCGGCGGTCGCCGGGCCGGTGCCGCTGCCGCGCTGGGGGCGCCTGGCCTGAGATGTGCGGCATCGCCGGGATCTTCGCCGACGACCCGCGCGTGGCCGTCGCCAGGCAGGCGCTCGCGGCGATGGGCCAGGCCCTCGCGCACCGGGGGCCGGACGGTTCGGGCGTGCACTGCGGAGCCGGCTACGGCCTCGCGCATCGCCGGCTCGCGATCGTCGACCTGAGTCCGCTCGGGGCGCAGCCGATGAGCGACGCGCGGCGCGAGCTGCACGTCGTGTTCAACGGCGAGATCTACAACCATGCCGAGCTGCGCGCCGAGCTCGAGGCGCGGGGGCATCGCTTCGTCTCGCGCGCGGACACCGAGGTGCTGCTGCACGGCTGGCGCGAGTGGGGGACCGGCCTGCCGGCGAAGCTGCGCGGCATGTTCGCGTTCGCGCTGGTCGACGAACGCGACCGCTCGCTCTTCCTCGCGCGTGACCGGCTCGGCAAGAAGCCGCTCTACCTGGCGCGGGACGCCGGCCAGCTCGCGTTCGCCTCCGAGCTCAAGGCCTTGCGCGCGGGCTGGCCGGGCCTGTCGCGCGCGCTCGATCCCCAGGCGCTCGCCCAGTTCCTCGCGCTGCGCTACGTGCCCGATCCACGCTCGATCTTCGGCGCGATCGCGAAACTGCCGCCGGCACACTGGCTGCTGCGCCGGGGCGGACGCGAAGAGCAACAGGCCTACTGGCGGGTCTCGTTCGCGGCCGAGGACCGCGTGCCGCTGCCCGAGCTCGAAGCCCAGGCCCTCGACCTGCTCGACGAGGCCGTGCGCATCCGGTTGATGGGCGAGGTGCCGCTCGGCGCCTTCCTGTCGGGGGGCATCGACAGCTACGCCGTGGTCGAGAGCATGGCCAGGGCCAGCTCCGCGCCGGTCGTCGCCTGCACGATCGGCTTTCCGGCGGCCGAGTTCGACGAGCGGCCACAGGCGCGCGCGGCGGCGGCAGCGACCGGAGCCGTGCTGCACGAGGGGGTCGTGACCGCAACGGACCTGCTGCAACTCGACTGGTTCGGCGGGACCTTCGACGAGCCCTTCGCCGACGCGAGCGCGGTCCCGACCTGGCACGTGAGCCGGATCGCGCGCCGGCACGTGACCGTGGCCCTCTCCGGCGACGGCGGCGACGAGAGCTTCGCCGGCTACCGGCGCTACCGCATCGACGGCTGGGAGCAGCGGCTCCGGCACCTGTTGCCAGAGGGTATCTGGCGCCTGCTCGGCGCGGTCTACCCCAAGCTCGACGCCTGGCCGCGCTACCTGCGCTGGAAGCGGACCTTCGCCAACCTCGCGCTCCGGCCGGCCGAGGCCTACGCACGCTCGGTCTCGGCCAGCCTGCCCGAGGAAGTCCTGCCGCTGCTGCGCGGCCACCTGCGCGCCGCCGCCGGCGATCCGCTGGCGCCGGTGATCGCCGCCTACGACCAGGCGGATGCCGGCGACCCGCTGCAACGCGCGATCGCGGCCGACCTCGCGACCTATCTGCCCGGCGACATCCTGGTCAAGGTCGACCGCGCGTCGATGGCCGTGTCGCTGGAGGTGCGCGCGCCGCTGCTCGATCACCGGCTGGTAGTTCGCCGCCCGCCTGCCGTCGCGGCTCAAGCTGCTCGGCGGCCAGAGCAAGGGCTTCCTGCGCCACGCGCTGCGCACGCGTCTCGCGCCGGCGGCGCTGGCCCGGAGCAAACGTGGGTTCTCGGTGCCCCTCGCGGACTGGCTGCGCGGCCCGGTCGGCGACGGGCTCGAACGGTCGCTGGCCGCCGGGCCGCTCGCGGAGTGGCTGGAGATAGCGCGGCTCAGGGACCTGCTGCAGACGCATCGCAGCGGGCGGCGTGACCACGCCGAGATCCTGTGGGCCGCGGTCGTGCTCGACCGCTTCCTGCGCCGGTGGGTCGCATGAGCGCGGGCCGGATCGTGACGTTCACGAATCTCTTCCCTTCGAGCGTGCTGCCGCAGCACGGCCTCTTCGTCGCCGAGCGGATGCGGCGGGTGGTCGCGCAACTGGGCTGCGCATGGCGCGTGGTCTGTCCGGTGCCCGATCCGGTCTGGTGGCTGCGGCCCTTCGCCGCGAGCCGCGCCGCCGCGTGGCCGGCTGCCGAGCACCATGCCGGGGTCGAGATCCTGCATCCGCGCTACCGCCACTGGCCGAAGATCGGCCTGCACGGGCAGGCGCAGCGCATGGCCGCGGGCGCCCGCGGCTGCGTGCAGGCCCTCGGGTCCGGCGGCCGCACCGTGCTCGATGCGCACTATCTCTATCCGGACGGTGTGGCGGCAGCCGTGCTCGCGCGGGAACTCGGCCTGCGCTACACGCTGACCGCGCGCGGGACCGACCTCAACCTGCTGGCCGAGGACCCGCGGATCGCGGCGCAGATCCAAGCCGCAGCGGCCGGTGCGACCGCGTTGCTCGCGGTCAGCGAGCCCCTCTGCGCCCGCTTCGCCGCCGTGGCCGGGGTGCCGCGCGAGCGCGTGCTGCTGGCCCGGAACGGGGTCGATCTCGACCTCTTCCGGCCGGGCGACCAGCCCGCGGCGCGCCGCGCGCTCGGCCTGCCGGCCGGGCGGCGGCTCCTGCTCGGCGTCGGC
>CAZSKV010000157.1:0-4706 GCA_964607495.1 uncultured candidatus Brocadiaceae bacterium | reverse complement strand
GTCGCCAAGGCCGGCGCACTCGGCCTCGAGATCGCGCTCGACATGGTGATCCAGTGCTCGCCCGACCACCCGTACGTGCAGGAGCACCCGGACTGGTTCCGCTGGCGCCCGGACGGGACCGTGCAGCACGCCGAGAACCCGCCCAAGAAGTACGAGGACGTGCTGCCGTTCGACTTCGACAGCGCCGACTGGCAGGCGCTCTGGGAAGAGCTCGCGTCGATCTTCGAGTTCTGGATCGGCCACGGCGTGAAGGTGTTCCGCGTCGACAACCCGCACACCAAGCCGCTGCCGTTCTGGGCCTGGCTGCTGCCGCGGATCAAGCAGGCGCATCCGGAGACGGTGTTCCTGGCCGAGGCCTTCACCCGGCCCAAGGTGATGGCCCATCTCGCCAAGATCGGGTTCAGCCAGAGCTACACCTACTTCGCGTGGCGCAACACGAAGGCGGACCTGACCCAGTACCTGTCCGAGATCACGCAGCCGCCGCTCGGCGAGTACCTGCGCGGCAACCTGTGGCCGAACACGCCCGACATCCTGACCGAGCACCTCGTGCACGGCGGGCGGCCGGCATTCGTCGCGCGCGCGGTGCTCGCCGCCACGCTCGGGGCGTCCTGGGGCGTCTACGGGCCGGCCTACGAGCTCTGCGAGCGCCGCCCGCGCGAACCCGGCAGCGAGGAGTACCTCGACTCCGAGAAGTACGAGCTCAAGCGTTGGGACCTGACGCGTGCCGACTCGCTGGCCGAGTTCCTCGGCCGCCTGAACCGGATCCGCCGCGACAATCCGGCGCTGCACGCGGACCACTCGCTGCGGTTCCACACCACCGACAACGAGGCGATGCTCTGCTACAGCAAGCGCAGCGACGACGGCAAGAACGTGGTGATCGCGGTCGTGAACCTCGATCCCCACCACCGGCGCTCCTGCTACGTCGAGCTGCCGCTCCATGAGCTCGGGATCGACGCCGGGCGCCCGTTCCAGATGCACGACCTGTTGAGCGACGCGCACTACACCTGGCACGGCAGCCGCAACTACCTCGAGCTCGACCCGCATGTCGTGCCGGCGCACGTGTTCCGGCTGCGTCACCTCTCGCGCCGCGAGCACGACTTCGACTACTACGAGTGAAACCGCCCGTTCCCGATCCCCTCTGGTACAAGGACGCGATCGTCTACCAGCTGCACGTCCGCTCGTTCTGCGACGGCAACGGGGACGGTGTCGGCGACTTCCGCGGCCTGACCAGCAAGCTCGACCACCTGCAGGCGCTCGGCGTCACGGCGGTCTGGCTGCTGCCGTTCTATCCATCGCCCCTGCGCGACGACGGCTACGACATCGCCGACTACAAGAAGGTGCACCCGAAGTACGGCACGCTCGCGGACTTCAAGGAGTTCCTGGCGCAGGCCCACCGCCGCGGGCTCAAGGTGATCACCGAGCTCGTGATCAACCACACGAGCGACCGGCACCCATGGTTCCAGCGCGCGCGCTGCGCGAAGAAGGGCAGCAAGGCGCGAGAGTTCTACGTCTGGAGCGACGACGACCAGAAGTACCAGGAGGTCCGGATCATCTTCCGCGACTTCGAGCCGTCGAACTGGACCTGGGACGCGAAGGCGAAGCAGTACTACTGGCACCGCTTCTTCCGCCACCAGCCCGACCTGAACTTCGACAACCCGGCCGTGCACGCGGCGGTGTTCGACGTGATGGACTTCTGGATGCGGCTCGGCGTCGACGGCATGCGCCTCGACGCGGTGCCCTACCTCTACGAGCGCGAGCACAGCTCGTGCGAGAACCTGCCCGAGGGCCACGCGTTCCTGCGCCAGCTGCGCGCGCACCTCGACCGCGGGCACGCGGGCAGGATGCTGCTCGGCGAGGCCTGCCAGTGGCCCGAGGACACCGTCCCCTACTTCGGCCAGGGTGACGAGTGTCACGCCAACTTCCACTTCCCGGTGATGCCGCGCCTCTACATGGCGCTCGCCCAGCAGGACCGGACGCCGATCCTCGACATCCTCGCCGAGACGCCGCCGATCCCCGAGACCTGCCAGTGGTTCACGTTCCTGCGCAACCACGACGAGCTGACGCTCGAGATGGTGACCGACGAGGAGCGGGTCTGGATGTGGGACCACTACGCGAAGGACCCGCGCGCGCGGATCAACCTCGGCATCCGGCGCCGCCTCGCGCCACTGCTCGGCGGCGACCGCCGCAAGATCGAGCTGATGTTCGCGCTGCTCTGCTCGCTGCCCGGCACGCCGGTCATCTACTACGGCGACGAGATCGGCATGGGCGACGACCTCGACCTGCCCGACCGCCACGGCCTGCGCACGCCGATGCAGTGGGACGCCTCGCCGAACGCGGGCTTCTCGCGCGCCAACGCGAAGAAGCTCGTGTTGCCGGTCGTCGCCAACGACGAGTTCCACTACACGAAGGTCAACGTCGCGCGCGCGAACGCCGCGCCCGACTCCCTGCTCGCCTGGGTCAAGCGCCTGCTCGCGGCGCGCAAGCAGAGCTTTGCGTTCGGGCGCGGCACGATCCGCTGCCTGGAACCAGCCAACCGCGCGGTGCTCGCGTTCGTGCGCCAGCACGGCGACGACGCCGTGCTCGTCGTCTGCAACCTCTCGACCGCGGCGCAGGCAGCCGAGCTCGACCTGGCCGCGCACGCCGGCGTGCAGCCGGTCGAGGTCTTCGACCGCACACCCTGGCCGGTGATCGGCGCCGGGCCCTACGCCGTCACGCTCGCGCCATATTCGTTCTTCTGGGTCCAGCTCGGCCAGGCCCACGCCGCGTCCACGCCGTCGCCCGCGCCGGCGCTGGCAGAACTGCGCCACGCCCGAATTTTCTGCGCCAATCATCGGGACGTGCGCGAGGTGCTGCGCAGCACGCTCACCCTGCCTACCGGGGCCCGGATCGCGCGCTTCGCCACCTCGTACCGCGACGGCGGCGCCGACACCTGGCTCGTGCCCGAGAACGCGCCGGGACTCGCGGCCGAAGTCGTCGGCCTGATCGGCAGGCGGGTGCGTCGCGACGGCTTCTGTGGTGAGCCGACGAGCGCCCTGCGCCGCAAGGACTTCACGCGGCTGCCCAAGCCCGCGCCGGTCGGCGCCGAACAGAGCAACCTGTCGTTCGTCTTCGGCGAGCGGCTGGTCCTGAAGTGGATCTGCCGGCAGGAATCCGGACCGAACCCCGATTTCGAGGTCCCACGGCACCTGCACGAGCACACCGGCTTCGCCCACTGCGCGCCGGTGCTCGGCGCGCTGCACCACGGCGACGCGACGGTTGCGATCCTCCACGGCTACGTGCGCAACGTCGGCGACGCCTGGAGCGTGTTCCAGCGCAAGCTCGCCGGCGTCTGGGCGGCCGGCCCCGCGCGTTCGCTGCATGGCGCCGTCGAGCGCCTCGAGGACTTCCTGCCGCTCGTCGCGCGGCTCGGCCGGCGCACGGCGCAGCTGCACCAGGCACTCGCCCAGCCGGCGCGGGACCGGGCCTTCGCCCCCGAGGCGTTCACGCCCTTCTACCAGCGTGGCCTGCTGCAGTCGCTGCGCCACCTCGTGCGCAAGGTCTGGGCGGCGGCACCCGCGGGGCTGCCCTTGCCGGATCCCGAACGCGCACTCGCGCGCTTCGAGGTCCTGCGGCACAAGACCTTCGCCGGGCTCCGCACACGCGTGCACGGGGACTACCACCTCGGGCAGGTCCTGGTGACGCCGGACGAGGACTGCGTCGTGATCGATTTCGAGGGCGAGCCGCTCAAGCCGCTCGGCGAGCGGCGGCTCAAGCGCTCCCCGCTGCGCGACGTGGCCGGCATGGTCCGCTCGTTCGACTACGCCGCGGCCGTGGCCCGGCGCGATGCCGCACCCAAGTTGGCGGCCGAACGCCTCGATGCCTATTCGGCCTGGCTGAACGGTTGGCGTGCCGCGGTCGTCTCGGCCTTCCTCGCGAGCTACGAGGCGGCGCTCGAGGGCACGCAGATCGTGCCCCTCGACGACCTGCAGACGCTGCTCGACGTCTACGTGCTCGAGAAGGCGATCTACGAACTCGCCTACGAGCTCGCACCCCGGCCGGACTGGGTCGACATCCCGCTCGCCGCGATCCAGGCGCTGCTCCGGAAAGAGCGATGAGCCTGAAGGCGCTGCGCGAGCTGGCAGCCAGCTGTGGCATCGAGACCTCGTACCTCGACATGCACGGGCAGCGCGTCGCCGCGGCGCCGGAGACCCTGCAGCTGGCGCTCGCGGCATTCGGCATCGAGGTGCGCCGCGTCGGCGACGCCCCGCGGCTCCTCGCCGGACGCCGACGGCAGGCGCGCGCCCGGCGCCTGCCACCGGTGCTCGTCGCCTGGAGCGGCAAGCTCGCGCTCCCGGCCTGCACGCTGGTCGGAGAGGACGGCCGCGAGCGGCAGCACGTGCCGGGCAAGAAGCTGCCCTTCGGCTACTGGACCCTGGCGGCGGCCGGCGCGCCGTGCACGATCGTGTCGGCGCCGCGGCGCACGCACCCACTGCGGCCGGCGCGGGGTCTCGGCTTCTTCCTGCCCCTGTATGCGATGCGCTCGGGCCGCAATCTCGGGATCGGCGACTTCGGCGATCTCGCGCACCTGCTCGACTGGACGCGGAACCACGGCGGCACGATGGCCGGCACGCTGCCCTTCCTCGCGCTCTTCCTCGCCGACCCCTGCGAGCCGAGCCCCTACTCGCCGGCCAGCCGCCTGTTCTGGAACGAGGTCCACCTCGACCTCG
>CAZSKV010000156.1:0-11857 GCA_964607495.1 uncultured candidatus Brocadiaceae bacterium | reverse complement strand
GAGCCTCGGCGTCGACGCCGAGGCCCGCGTAGGCGACCGCCCAGGCCGCCGCCTGGGCCGGGGACCGGCACACTGGCCCGTAGCGTCGGTGTCCGTCGACTTGGACGATGGCGCGATACCCGCTTCCGTGCGGGTGGACATTCGGCGGGAATCGGCGGCGTGGCATCGGTTCGGCCCCGTGGAGTGTGGCCCACAGTGTGGCCAATCACGGAGCCGGCAGAAAGAGGCATCACGCTGCGATGCCCGAAAAGACTGGTGCGAGAGGCGGGAGTCGAACCCGCAAGCCCGGTTGAGGGCGCAGGAACCTAAATCCTGTGCGTCTGCCAGTTCCGCCACTCTCGCGTGGGGAGGCGGGGGAGTCTAGGCGGCCGGGTCGGGTCAGGCGACGACCGGAGAGCGGCGCTGTCCGGATTCCAATCATGAGCCGTCCCGGGCTGGGACTTGCGTAGGGGCCCGTGGTCCACCGCCCGGCACTTCCTGCCGATCACTCGCCCGAAAGGGGCCCGCGCACAGCCGCGGGAATCGGGAATGCACAACATCCAGACGACGAGCGTGGTGTCCGCGGCCGAAGCGACGGGGGGCCATGTTCATCCGGCGGCCCTTGGAGTGGGGGCCGCGATCCTCCTGCTCCTTGCCGCGTGTGGCAGCGGTGGTGGGACCACGGGCAACGGCGGCGGCGGGGGCGGCGGCAACCGCGGCGGTGGCAACGGCAAGAACCTGAACCTGACTCCGGTCATGGTGGTCGCGAACGAGGCCGGCCTGGCCCGGACCGAGACCATCCGTGCCTCGGTGCCATTCGTCGAGGGGCAGATCTTCGCCCTCGACCGGGTCGGTGTGCGTGGGATCGGCACGGCCTGGTTGCCGATGCAGCAATGGCCCGACGGCTCGATCCGGCTCGCCCAGGCGCAGTTCACCGACTCGCTGCCAGCGGCGACGACGACGCGGTACGAGATCGTCAAGGACGTGACGCCTGCATCGGGTCCGTTCGAAGCGCATCCTTGGGTCAGGAAGCGCGGCGCCGGACTGCGGATCGGCGCGCGCGTGAAGGACACCTTCGGCGTCGAGTACGAGGCCGAGATCGCGGGGGCGACGACCGAGACGCTGCAGCAGACCTACCTCGTGCAGACGGTACGGCACCGCACCTACCACCGCGCGGTCTCCGCGTCGGGGATCGGCCGCGACTTCCTGACCTCGACCTTCTACATCACGCGCTTCCGCGACATGCCCTTCGTGCAGGTCGACTGGGTCCTCGGCAACGACTATCTCGGCGCCGACGACACCACGGGCCGCACCGATCCGAACTACTTCCCGCTCGGCACGATCGACTGCATGGAAGCCAGCTTCCTCGTGCGCGGCGCCGAGGACGCGCAGCCGTACCTGAAGCAGAAGCACGGCGTCGCCGACATCGTCGGCGACGGGCGCGGCTGGGGCGTGATGAAGGTCATGGAGTCGACCTACATCGACGACGGCCAGACCCGGCGCTACCGCTTCAACCTGCGGATCGAGGACCCGGCTGCCAGCCAGCAGGAACTCGCGAGCTGGCGGGTCGGCTTCAACGCCTTCCACGATCGGCCGCTGTTCCCGCTCGCCGATCTCGCGACCTGGCAGGGCACCGCGGCGATGGGTCTCTTCGGGGGTCCGATCGACGGTCCTCCGGACGCCAAGGCGCGCGCGGCCGGCGAGTTCGCGAGCTGGGACGGCGCGACCACGCGCTTCGGCACCTGGGGCGACTTCGGTGACGTCAAGGAGACCGCGACCACGGGCACGCCGCGCAATGCCCCGATCTCGCCGGAGCTCGCGCACGCGATCCAGGGCGAGTTCCCGCAACTGCTGCAGGCCCTCGAACAGAAGGCCTGGGTCCAAGCCCTGCGCACCTACCACCTCCATGGCCTCGAGGTCGGGTCGGAGGAGAACGTGCTGCTCTGGGACATGCCGCCCGTGTTCCCGTCCTCGCGCGACCTGTCGAGCGAGTCGTTCGGTCGCCGCCGGATCTGGCGGGTGCAGGACCCGTACCCCGGCTACCGGACCCTGGTCGAGTGGAACTTCAACGCGCGTGGCCATGGGTTCACGCACTACGACACGGAGCACTGGAGCTCGGATCTGCTCTACGACTACTGGACCGTGTCGAACGACGCCTGGGCCAAGGAGGAGCTGCGCCTGCTCGGTCATTGCCTGAAGGGCACGATGCGGCTCAAGAACGCCAGCACGATGCACCTGCAGGCGGCCCGCGCCGAAGGCTGGTGCATGATGGGCTTCGTGCAGTGCTGGCTCGCCTCGGGTGACGACTCGATCCGCCAGCACGCCGTCCGGCGCGTCCTCGAGGTCGCCGACGCCGAGAACATGAAGTGGCACGCGAGCAAGTGCTTCGTGATGCAGGGTCCGTACTCGGGCGCCGGCTTTCCTGGCGTGACCGAGTTCTTCATGCCCTGGCAGCACGCGGCGGTCGTCTACGGGTATCTCGGCGCCGCGAAGTTCTTCGCGCAGCCCAAGGCGCTCGAGATCGCCGAGAACGTCGCGCACTCGACCGAGTACGCGTGGGTCTCGAACTTCCAGGATCCGAAGTACGGGCTGATCGCCGATGGCCTGCGCTACTACGCGCCGCTCTATCTCGATGGCAACCCGATCCCGGTCAACCACTTCGACCAGACGGTCGGCGTCAAGTGGGGCGACTCGCCGCTCGGCGGCGCGCACGGGTTCCTGGTCTCCGCGCTCTATCTGCTCGCGGACGCGACCGAGAATCCTGGCGTCTACGACAAGTCGATGCGCATGGGCCGCAAGCTGCTCGGCGACATTGCGAGTTCTCCTGGCGACCGGTGGTACAAGTGGAATCTCGTGATACCCGCCTACCTGCTGAAGTGAGCATGAGCACCAGGGTTCCCCTCTACGAGGTCGACCGCGAGCTGGTCCACCAGGTCCTGGCCCGGGACGCCGGGGCCGCCGCGCGCTTTGCGGTCCGGCTGCAGAGCCTCGCGCGTTTCCTGCATGGCCGGGGCGCGCGCGCCACGGACGACGAAGTCGTGCCTCTGGTCACCGCGCTCGTGCAGGCGCTGCCGGAGTACCGTGGCGCGGCGCCGCTCGAGACCTGGATCGCCGAACAGGTCGAGCGGCTGCGCGGCGAAGCGGACGCGCCGCTCGCGCGCTACTACGCGGCGCTGCGTGGACTGCCGGCCGAGCAGGCCCGACTCTTGCGCATGCTCTGGTCCGACCAGCTCGAGCCGGACGCGATCGCGCTGCGTCTGGACCTCGATCCCGGCTGGGTGGGGGCGCAGCTCGCGGCGGGCGAGAAGGCCCTCGGGGCCGCGGCCGCGGCCGGCCGGGAGTGGGGCCGGCTCGAGCGCGAGTGGTTCCGCAGCGCCGGCACCAGCCCGCAGGATCGGCACGATCCCCGCCTCGACGCGGCGCTTGCCGAGTTGCTCGGGCCGTTGCGCCCGGCAGTCCCCGGCGTGATGCGCGCTTCGCCCCTTGTCGGCCTGCTGGCCGTGTGCTGTCTCGCGCTGCTGGTCGTGTATTGGGTGCGCTGGTCTTAGGAGTCTGCGTCACGGGAATCGCTCGCGTCGGAGCCGCGCCTTCTCGCTCGGCTTCTTCCGCGCGAAACTCTGCAAGTCATCCAAACTTGCTGCCGTTTCGCCCGATCGAACCCGAGCGACAACTCACAGCTCGGCCGCGGCGCCTCCCGTGACGCAGACTCCTTGCCCGCAGGGTTCAGGAACCGCGCGCTTCCTTGACCATCGCCGTGAACACGAACATACCGTCGCCCTCGCGCGCGAGGCCGCTGCGCGTCCATCCCGGCATGTGGGTCGGCAGGTAGCTGCGGTCGGGATGCGGCATCAGGCCGAGCACGCGGCCCGTGCAGTCGGTGAGGCCGGCGACTCCGTCCGGAGAACCGTTGGGGTTGTACGGATAGCGCGTCGTCGGCACGCCGTCCGCGTCGACGTAGACGAAGGTGCGGTAGCCCTCGTCGGCGAGCAGACGGCCGAACCCGGCGTCCTTGGCCACGAGATAGCCCTCGCCGTGGGCTGCGGGCACCTGCATGCGCATGCCTTCCGGCAGGAACGCGCAGCGGCTCTTCGTGGTCAGCAGCGTGACCCAGCGGCACTCGTAGTGATTCGAGAGGTTGTGGGCCAGCGTGACCTCCTGGCGCAGCGGTCCACCGCCGGTGCGCGGCAGCAGGCCGACCCGCACGAGCACCTGGAAGCCGTTGCAGATCCCGAGCACGAGGCCGCCGCGTTCGACGAACGCGAGCAGGTGCGCGCCGATCCGTTCGCGCAGGGAGTGGGCGAGCACCCGTCCAGCCGCGATGTCGTCGCCGTAGGCGAAGCCGCCGGGCACGGCCAGGATCGCGAACCGCTCGAGCAGCCGCGGCTCCTGCAGCAGGCGCTTGACGTGCACGTACTCCGGGGCGGCTCCGGCCCGCCGGAAGCCGTCGAAGGTCTCCCGCTCGCAGTTGATGCCTGGGGCGCGCAGGATCAGGGCCGCGGGCGAGGTCATGGCCGGCCCTCCACGAGCGTGCCCTCGAGGTCGAGCGGTTGCTTGAACGCGCGCACGAGCGCGTCGAGCCCGAGGGTCAGCAGCGGCGCCTTGGCGTCGACCACCGTGAGCTGTGCCTTGGCCTCGACGGTGCCGAGGCAGGCGTGCGGGACTCCGCGCAGGTTCGCCTCCAGGTCGGTCGCGCGCTCCGGCGGGACTTCGAGCAGGAACCGGCTCTGCGACTCGCTGAACAGGATCTCCTCGGCGCGCACGAGCCCGTCGCTCTTCGGCACCAGCGCCAGGTCGATCTTCGCCCCGAGCCTGCCGCCGATGCACATCTCGGCGAGCGCGACCCCCAGGCCGCCTTCGCTGAGGTCGTGGGCGGCGACGGCGGCTCGCGCCTGCAGTGCGCGCCACACGCCGTCGAGGGTCTGCTTGCCGCGGGTCTTGTCGACCCGGGGCACGCAGGCGCCGAGTTCACCACGCAGCTTCCAGTAGACCGATCCCCCGAGCTCGCGGCGGGTCTCGCCGACGAGGTAGATCCGATTCCCCGCGTGCTTGAAGTCCGAGGTCAGCGTCCTCGCGACATCGGGGATCACCGAGAGTGCGGTCACGAGGATGCAGCCGGGGATCGAGATCGTGCGTTCGCCGGCGCGGAACTCGTTGTTCAGCGAGTCCTTGCCGGAGACGAAGGGCGTGCGGTAGGCGAGCGCGAGGTCGCGCAGCGCGAACGACGCGCGCACCAACTCGCCGAGCCGCTCGGGATTCGCACAGTTGCCCCAGCAGTAGTTGTCGAGCACCGCGGTGTATTCCGGGTCGCCGCCCGCGGCGACCACGTTGCGCAGCGCCTCGTCGAGCGCGCACTCCGCCATCGCCGCCGGGTCGATCCGCGCATAGCGCGGGTTCAGGCCCGAGGCGAGCACGAGCCCGCGGCGCGAGCCGAGCTTGGGCGCGAGCACCGCGGCATCGGCCGGACCGTCCTGCCGCACGCCGACCAGGGGCTTGCCGGCGGAGGCCGCCTGCACCTCGTGGTCGTACTGGCGGATCGCCCACTCCTTGCTCGCGACGTTGAAGTCCGCGAGACAGCCGAGCAGGGCCCGGCCGAGATCGGTCTCCAGGGTGAGCTCCGGGTCGCGCACGGCAGCCGGGCGGTAGACCGCCTCGCGCTCGAACACCGGCAGGCCCTTGTGCAGGAAGTGCAGATCGAGCTCGCCGTGCACGACGCCCGCATGGCGCACGACCAGCTTGCCGGTGGCCTCGAACCTGCCGATCGCCGTGCCTTCGACGTCCTCTTCGTCGCAGATCTGCAGCAGGCGCGCGAGGTGTTGCGGCGGCACCGCGAGCACCATGCGCTCCTGCGCCTCGCTGACCCAGATCTCCCAAGGCGCGAGTCCTTGGTACTTCAGCGGCGCCTGCGCGAGCTCGACCTCGGCGCCGAGGCCTTCGGCCATCTCGCCGACTGCCGACGAGAAGCCGCCGGCGCCGCAGTCGGTGATCGCCGAGAACAGGTTCTCGTCGCGGGCCCGCAGCACGGCATCCATGGCCTTGCGTTCGGTGATCGGGTCGCCGATCTGCACGGCGCCGCTCGACAGCGTCTCGCTCTCGGTGTGCAGTTCGAGCGACGAGAACGTGGCCCCGTGGATGCCGTCACGGCCAGTGCGGCCGCCGATCACGACGATCGCGTCGCCGGCAGCCGGCTGCTTGCGCACCTTGTCGCGCGGCAGGATGCCGAGGTTTCCGACGTAGACCAGCGGGTTGCCGACGAAGTCCGGGTCGAAGTGGATCGCGCCGTTCACCGTCGGGATGCCCATCGGGTTGCCGTAGTCGGGCACGCCGGCGAGCACCCCCTTGAGCACCTGCAAGGGGTGCAGGCAGCCCTTGGGCAGTTCGCTCTCCGGCAGGTCGGGCGGCGCGAAGCAGAACACGTCCGTGCTCGCGATCGGCCTGGCGCCGAGGCCGGTGCCGAGCACGTCGCGTATCACGCCGCCGACCCCGGTCCCGGCCCCGCCGAAGGGTTCGATCGCCGAGGGGTGGTTGTGGGTCTCGACCTTGATGCACACACAGTCCTCGGCGTCGAACGCGATCACGCCGGCGTTGTCCTGGAACACGCTCACGCAGAATTCGCGGGCCAGGGTGTGCGTGACGTCGGCGATCGTCGCCTTCAGCAGGTTGTCGATCACCTGGTCGCCGAAGCGGATCCGGCCGGTCAGGGTCTTGTGCTTGCAGTGCTCGCTCCAGGTCTGGGCGATGGTCTCCAGCTCGAGACGCCTGGGTTCGCGGCCGAGCTCGCGGAAGTGGGCCTGGATCGTCAGCATCTCCCGCTCGGTCAGCGCCAGGCCGCCGTCGCGCGACAACGCGCCCAGTGCCGTGGGAGTGAGCGTGCGCAGCGCGATCTGGTGCGGGACCAGGTCCGGTGCATGCCCCGGACCCGGCAGCTGCTCGGGCAAGGCGTCGATCAGCACCTGCTGGATCACGGCGTTGGCGAGGCTCTTGGCCGCGGCCCGCTCGAGCACTTGCGGCGGGATCTCCGCGCTGGTCTCGAACACCTTGTAGGTGCCGGCGGCGACCACCGGCAGCGCGCTGTCGGCCAGGGCCTTCTGCACCGAATGGGCCACCGGGTCCGTCACGCCCGGCAGCGGCAGGATGCAGACGCGTCGGCCCAGGGCGCGTGCGCCCGCGCCCGGCGCGTACACCTCGAATTCGTCGAGCACGGGATCGGCGAGCACCGTGCGCGCGAAGTGCTCGACCTGAGCCGGGGTCAGGGTCGCCCCGAGCAGATACCCGCGCCGGGAGCGCACGGTGCCGGGAATCAAGAGGCCGCCACTCGCCAGCGCCGCACGAGCCGAAGCTCCGGCCGGGTCCGGCATGCCCTCGCGGGTCCTGACTTCGACGCGCCACGCGTTCATGTGCGCACGATGCAGGAGGGGCACTCCCCTCGCAAGGGATTGGCCCCGCTGGCGGCACCCGGTCCCAGGTCGCGGTTTGCCCAGGTGGTGGGGGGCACTAGACTGCGCGCCCCCCGCGGAGACCCAACTTGAGCGAATCCGGTTCCTCACGTGCTTCGAGCCTGAACGACGGTCTCGCCTTCGAGCGACCGCTGCTCGAGATCGAGCAGCGCATCGAGGGCCTCAAGCGTCTCGCGCAGACGACCCATCTGGATCTGAACGGCGAGATCGTCAGCCAGCAGGCCCGGCTCGAGGCCAAGAAGGCCGAGGTCTACGCCGGCCTCTCGGCCTGGGAGCGCGTGAACGTCGCCCGGCACGCCGACCGGCCGCTGACCTCGGACTACATCCAGCACATGCTCGAGGACTTCACCGAGCTCCACGGCGACCGGGTGTTCGGGGACGACCGCGCGATCGTGACCGGGCTCGCGCAGATGCAGGGCCGCCGGTTCATGCTGATCGGGCATCGCAAGGGCAAGACGGTCAAGGACCGGCTCGCGTGCAACTTCGGCTGCGCGCACCCGGAGGGGTATCGCAAGGCACTGCAGAAGATGCGCCTGGCGGAGAAGCTGGGTCTGCCGATCGTCACCCTGATCAACACCCCCGGGGCCTACCCCGGAATCGGCGCCGAGGAGCGCGGCCAGGCCAGTGCGATCGCGACCAACATCCTCGAGATGTTCTCCTTGCGCGTGCCGATCATGGCGCTCGTGATCGGGGAAGGCGGCTCGGGGGGCGCGCTCGGGATCGGCATCGGCGACCGGGTCGGGATGCTCGAGCATGCCTACTACTCGGTCATCTCGCCCGAGGGCTGCGCGGCGATCCTCTGGAAGAGCGGCGAGAAGACCCCCGAGGCCGCCGAGGCCCTCAACCTGACCAGCAAGGACCTGCTGCGCCTGGGGCTCGTGGATGCCGTGATCCAGGAGCCGCTCGGGGGCGCGCATCGCGACCTCGAGGGCACGGTCCAGCGCCTGCGCGCGCAGATCCTCGCCTGGCTCGACGAACTCACCGCGATCCCGACCGGCGAATTGCTCGAGCAGCGCTTCCGCAAGTTCCGCGGCATGGGGCTCCCGGTCGCACACCCGGCGGGTTGAGCCTCGAGGGAGAGGGCGACAAAAATGTTGCTCGCCGGCAGGCCCCCCGCCGCCGTAGATGCGACACACTGTGCGCCGTCCCGGCCACCTGCGCCCACCAGACAGCAGAGCCGATGCGACGCACAACCCGAGCAGCCCCGATGCCCTCTTCTGCGCCCTCCCTCAAAGCCCGTCCGTCCGGCGCCGCCGCGAGCGCGCCGGTCCAGGCGGCTGGGGAGCGCACGGATCCACAGCTGGTCGAGGCCTCCCTCGGCGGCGACCAGGCTGCGTTCGCCGAGCTCGTGCAGCGCTACCAACGCAAGGCGTTCTGGATCGCGTTCCACACCCTGGGCCGAGTCGAGGATGCGCGAGACGTCGTGCAGGATGCCTTCCTGCGGGTCTACCGTTCCCTCGACAAGTACGACTACGCGCGCAACTTCTACACCTGGTTCTACCGGATCGTGATGAACCTCTCGATCGATGCGCTGCGCAAGGTGCGCAGCGCGCGCCTGACGCAGGTCGAGGACTTCGGCGAGGTCTTCGCCGCTCCCGAGGATCTGGTTGGTTCGCCGATCGAGCAGCGGGAGCAGCGGCAGCTGGTGTGGCAGGTGCTCGAGCAGATGGACGTGAAGTTCAAGTCGGTGCTCGTGCTGCGCGACATCCACGGGATGAGCAGCCGCGACATCGCGCCGATCCTGAAGGTCACGCACGCAACCGTGCGCTGGCGCCTGCATCGCGGCAGGCAGATCTTCCGCGATCATTGGGAGAGGTTGGCGAAGCAATGGGCGTGAATCCGGAACTGCCGCGCGAGTGCCGAGACGTCCGAGCCTGGCTCGCGCTGCTGCCGTCCGGAGACCTGAGCCCGCAGGAAGACGCCTGGGTCCGCGGTCACCTGCGGGCCTGCTTCGCCTGCGCGCGTGAACTCGGTGGCCATCTGCGGGCGGCCGCCGCGCTGCGCCAGGCGGCGTCGCCGCCGGCCGACGCGCCGCACTTCTTCGCGAGCCTCGAAGCCGGGATCCTGGACCGCGTGCGCCGCGAGCCGATGCCGTGCGCGCAGGCCACGCAGCGGCGGGTGCGGCAGCGGCGCTGGGCCAGCGTGGCCGCCGGCCTGTTGCTCTTCGTAGGCGGCGCGGTGCTCGTGCGCTTCGCGAGCCCTGGCGCACCGTGGCTCGCCCAGGGCGAGGCGCGGCAAGCGACGCCCCGCCGCGCGCAGGAGGAGAGCCCGTTCCGGGAGCTCGGGAAGCTCGAGAACCGCCAGGCCACCCCCGCGGTTCCGAAGGCCTATGGCCTGCAGGCCAGATCGGCGAGCAGCCGCTGGGTGGCGCTCGGCGAATGGCTGCTCGGCGTGGATCCGGCCGACGCCGCGGACACCCAGGCCCGTGGCTCGGGTTCCGGCCGCTGAGAGCAACGCCGGGCCCGTGGCCGCGATACCCCCTCCGCGGGCGTCAGGATGGGAGTTCGGGCGAGGTGGGGCCGTTGGGGCACCGTCCACGGAGGGACCGGAAAGCACCGCGCGGCTGCGGGCTTTCAGCTGGTCCTGACCGGCGGAGACCCTGAAGGAAGTACGAGAACGCAAGCATGAGAACACTCTCGAATCACCTGATCTGTGGCGCGGTCCTGGCAGGTCTTTGCATGTCCAACCTGGCAGCGCAGGAGCAGAAGGCCGCCGAATCCAAGCTGCAGGACAGCAAGGCACAATCCACCGACCTCAAGGCGCTGATCGAGCGCCTCGGCGACGCGAAGTACCAGACCCGCAAGCAGGCCGAGGAGCAGCTGCGCGCACTCGGCAAGGACGCGCTCCTTGCCCTCGACGAGGCCGCACAGAACAGCCAAGACGAGGAAGTCCGGTGGCGAGCCCAGCGCATCGCCCGGCAGATCCGCGGTGGCGACGCGGCGTCCGGGCTCAAGCGCCGCAGCGAGGCCCAGCCGCAGGACTTCACGCCATCGCTCCCGGGAGTGCCCTTCGGTCCGGGTCCGGACCTCAGCGAGTTCTTCAACCGCACCTTCGAGCGCATGGAGCGCGAGTTCGGGCTCGATGTGCCACGACGGCACTTCTTCCAGGACGAGTTCTTCCGCGACCTCGAACGGCAGATGGCCGAGTCGGGCCGGCGTGGGGGTATGGCCCAGGGCCAATCGTTCTCGATGCAGGTGGGCCCCGACGGCGTCAAGGTCGAGGTGCGCCAGAAGGACGCGAGCGGCAAGGAGGAGACCAAGAAGTACGAGGCGCCGGATCTCGAGAGCTTCCGCACCTGGTACCCGGAGATTGCGCAGCATTACCTCGACCAGGGCCGTGGCTACCGCCTGTTCCTCGGGCCCCAGCAGTTCTGGGGTGGGCAGGAGCCGCGCGCGCTACGCCGGGTCGCGCCGGACCAGGCGGAAACGCGCGAGATCGCCCCCGAAGCCGTCGACACCGAGCCGATCCCGGCCGGCGAGCGGCTCGGCGTCCTGATAGAGCCGGTGAACCCGGAGATCGCGCAGTACCTCGGCCTCGCCGAAGGCGTGGGGCTCGCGGTGCGCTCCGTGCAGGAACAGACCCTGGCCGCGAAGCTCGGGCTCCGCGAGGGTGACCTCGTGCTCAAGGTGCAAGGCAAGGAGATCCGTGGCCCGGCCGACGTGCGCGCAGTGCTGCGCGGAATCGAGGCCGGCAAGATCGTGCGCGTGGAGGTCCTCCGCCGGGGCAAGGAGCTGATCCTGGAAGGCGAGAAGACCGAGGCCGCCGCGGCCGAGGCCGGGCGCAAGCCCGGGCTCGAGACCAAACCGAAGAAGGCCGAGATCCGCTGAGCGGCGGCCGCGGCCGGCCAGTTGGTCAGCCGCGGGCCTCTTCGACGTGCAGCCGGAGCTGACCGCAGGCTGCGTCGCGGTCGGCGCCGCGCTGCCGGCGCACCGTGACCTTGAGTCCAGCCTGCAGCAAGCGGTCGGCGAACGCCTCGACGGCCGCTTCGCTCGGGCGCCGCAGGCCGGCGATCTGCGCGACGGGGTTCCAGGGGATCAGATTGATCGTGCAGGGCAGGTCGGCCGTGGCCGCGACGATCGCATCGGCGTCCTGCGGGCGGTCGTTCTCGCCCGCGAGCAGCACGACCTCGAACGTGATCTCGCGACCCTTCTTGCGGAAGTAGTGCGCGGCCGCCGCGACGAGTTCACGCACGCTGGCCTTGGCGGTCGGCACGAGGCGTTGCCGCAGGGAATCCTCCGCCGCATGCAACGAGATCGCGAGGTTGTAGGCCTGGGGCGCCTCCGCCAGCTTCCGGATCCGCTCCGGAAAGCCCGACGTGCTGACCGTGATGCGCCGCGCGCCGAGGTTGATGCCCTCGGGGTCGTGGATGCGCTCGAGGGCGCGCAGCAGGTTGTCGAGGTTCAGCATCGGCTCGCCCATGCCCA
>CAZSKV010000155.1:0-10877 GCA_964607495.1 uncultured candidatus Brocadiaceae bacterium | reverse complement strand
AAGGTCGGGAGCTTGCTGGTGCACTTCGAGCAGCCTGGGTCAAAAAACACGATGAGGACTGCCTGTCCCAGCAAATCCTCCCCCTTGATCAATTTCTGATCCAGGGTATCAAACTTGATCTGGTCAAGCGTCGGGAAATCGTCCGCGAACAACTTCGTCAGCGGCTGCACGATCTGCAGCTCGAGTTCCTTGATCCTGCCGTCGTCGAAGAGGCGGTTGTTCGCCATCTCGTCGAGGATCAGTTGGTAGCGCTCGGCCACGCTCTGGGTGCGCTTGCCGAGCGCCCGCTCGCCGCGGGCCATCGTCTGCAGACGCACGCGCGCCTGCGCGGCGCGTGGATCCGCGCCGGTCGGCGAGAGCAGGATCTTCAACTCGGAGAGATCGGCCTTCTGCTGCTGCAGGATCTGCACCAGCTCGCGCCGCTGCTCGATCTGCCGGCGCTGCAGCTCCTCGAGCAGCTTCTCGCGGGTCACGATGCGGAAGGTCACGGCCTCGCTCTGGCCCTCGTGTGGCGCCCCGGGACCGAAGTTGTCGCGCGCCGTGAAGCGGATCGACAGGGTCTGGTCGGGATGCATCCGGTTGCGCTCCGACTTGAAGTCGGCGTCCGGGTTCAACCGCCGCAGGTCGAAGATCAGCACCTGGTTGAACTCGGTCTCGCCGGCGACGAACGCCTCGATGCCGTCGGGTGAGAGCGGAGAGAACGCGCTCTCCGGTTGCGACGCGGGGGCCTCGTCACCCTTGCGCTCGTCGGCCACGCGGATCGCGGCCTCGAGCCCGGTCAGGCCGTAGTCGTCGCGCGCGATCACGCGCCCGGGCACGCGCGCCCAGGGTGTCAACATGTGGCTGACGCCGAGCGGCTTGTAGTCGATGCGCGGGGTCTGGTCGTCGACGAGGCGCACGAAGAGCCGGGGCGCCTTCGCCGCGCCGAGGCGGTCCTCGTCGAGCACGTCGAGCACGATCAGGCCGGTCTCCGTGGGCTCGACGACGCCCGCGAAGGACTTGTGTCCGGCCGCGAGCGCGAGCTCGACCTTGCGGTCGGCGCCGTGCACGGCGAACGCCTGCTGCAGGGGTTTGCTGCTGGTCGCGCGCAACGCGAGCTTGCTGCCCCGCGGGAGCCGCAGATCGCCTTCGGTCTGCGGCACCGCCTCGGTGGCTTTCTTCATGTACTCGGGGAACACGATCTGCGCCTGCAGGTCGCCGATCCGCGGGCGCGCGACGAGCGTCACGCGCACTTCGCCGGTCTCGCCGTCGCCACCCTCGGCCCAGACCACGACGTCGTGCAGCAGCGCCTGCAGCGTGACCGAGAACTCGCCATCGCCGGTGACGCTCATCGGTTCCTCGCCGCGCTCGCCATTGGCGAAGCGATAACGCAGCGCAACCTGCTCCGGGATCACGCCGCGCGCGCGGACACGGACGGTCAGGTCGTCCCCTTCGGGCAGGCGCAGTGCGGCCGTGCCGTCGGCGAACTCGAGATGGGGGCGCCGCGGCCAGTCGACGTCGCCGAAGAGCAGGCAGCGTCGCGCCCAGATCGCGATCCCGTGCGGATCGAGCGCAGTCCATGTGCCCATGGCCAAGACCGCGACCACGGCGCCACCCAGGTAGCGCAGCACGCGCTGCCCGTCGAGCGCGGCCGCGAAGGTGTAGCTGCCGATGCGGCCGTGCACGTCCTGCACGACCTTCCCCATCATCTCCGTGGACTCGGCCGGAGCGCGTGGCCCAGCCAGGGCGCGCTCGAACTGCAGCGCGGTGATCAGGCTCTCCTTGCTGGCCGGGTCGTGGCGCTCGACGGCGAGGGCCAGCTCGTCGTCACCGAGCTCCACGCCGAGCGGCCGCACGAGCCGCTTCCAGGCGTGCCGGACGACGGCCACCGCGAGCACCGCGAAGATCCCCAGGCGGTAGCCGACCTCGAGCCGCAAGGTGCGATCGAGCCCGTAGCTGACCACGAGGTAGGCGAGGCCGAGCAGCAGCAGCACGCCGGCGGCTTCGACCACGATCCCGATCCGGGCCTTGGCGCGGATCCTGCCGAGGAGTTCACGTGGATGCCCGGTCACAGCAGGTTGCTCCTCTTGCGCAGCCACCATTCGAGCGCGAGCCAGAACAGGACCCAGGCAACCGTCGCCCAGGAATCCCAGATCGGATGTGGCGTGCGGAACACGTCCGTCGCGGTCAGCGAGGGAACCCTTCCGACCGCTTCGAGGAGCTCCTGCGGCGTGTTGCAGAGCTTGCCGCCCGGGGTCTGGGCGATGGCGCCGAGTTCGGCGAGATCGACCGGACCCTCCTTCTCGATGGCCGCGGGCACGACCTGCAACGCGGCCTCGACGTCCTTGCCTGCCTTGATGCCCGGCGCGAAGCGGTAGAAGCCGGCGCTCGGCGGCTGCCAGACACGTTCGAAGCGGCCCGGTGCCTCGGCGACCGCCGGGACTTCGATGGTCTCCTGCGCCCCCCCATCCTTGCGCAGCAGCACGGCGACACTCGGCGCAACCAGCGGCTTGAAGCCCTCGTCCTGGGCCTCGACCGAGATCCGCAGTGGCTCGCCGAGCTCGGACTTGTCCGCGGACAGGCGGATCCGGAAGCGCGAGTTGCCGGCGGCCAGGCGCCCCTCGAAGAGGTAACGCAGTCCCTTGACCCAGAACTTGTTGTAGGCGTCCTCGAACCGTGACCGCCAGCGATAGGTCTCGTCGAAGCCGGTGAAGAGCACGCGCCCTGCGCCCAGGAAGTGGGTCGCGTAGAGCGGCATCGGTCCGTCGGCGCGCCTGAGCTTCGGGGAACTGTGCGCGAGCAGCACCTGCGCGGTCGGCTTCGGCTTCAGCACCGGGAACGCGAAGTGGTGCCCCGGGATCCGCGGCCAGAGCAGCTTGTTCTCGTCCTTGCCGAGCGTCAGCAACCGGGTCGCCTGATGTGCCTCGCCCTCGGGCGTGAGCACGAACGGCCAGGCGATCCCGAACGCCTTGCCGAGGCCGACCACGTCGGTGTCGGCGAGCTTGATGTCGGGGAAGACCGGCAGCACGTCGGCCAGGACCTTGGTGCTCGCCGTGTCGCGCAGGGCCTCGAGCGTGAACTTCTCGCCGCAGATCCACCAGAGACCCGCGCCGTCGTCCTGCACGAGCTTCGCGACGAGTTCGCAGAACTCCTTGGTCAGCTTGCCCGCGTCCGGATCGAGCAGCACGAACGCGTCGTAGACCGCCAGGTCCTTGCGTTCCTGCGGTAGTTGCTTGATCGGCGTGTCGCCGTCCTGCGGGAAGTCCGGGTCCGCACTCTGCAGCCAGCACGAGACGTTGACCGTCTTGTCGCGCACGAGCAGGTTCGTGAGCACCCGGTACTCGAAGCTGGGTCCGCCCGCGAGCAGCAGCACCCGGATCTGCTCGGTCAGCACTTCGACCTGTGCGTGCTTGTGATGGCGCTCGGGAACCACGGCCTCCCCGCTCGGCGGCTCGACCTCGACGCGCCAGGTCTTGAGACCGGGCGTCTCGGCGTTGAGCTCGTCGAACTCGACCAGCAGATCCTGCACCTTGCCGCCGAGCGGCACCTGCTTGCTCTGGACGAGCCGCGCACTGCCGCTCTCGCCGACCTCGAGCAGCCGGACCGCAACCGTGACCTGCTCGTAGCCCTGGGCCGCGACGTGGCCGCGGACCCGGAACGGGTCCTTCTGGAACACCTTCTCCGGCGCGTCGATGCGCGTGACCTCGAGCGATTGCGTCTCCGACGGATCGCCGATCGGCAGCACGAGCGTGTGCGGCACCTTGCGTTGGCCCAGCAGCCGCGCGACCTCGGGGCCCTGCGGGCCCATGTTCCGGCGCCCATCGCTCAGCACGATCAGGCCTGCGACCGCCGCATCGCGGCTCTTCTCGAGCGCGGCGCGCACGGCGCCGCCGAGATTGCTGTGGCGGCCCTCGGCCGCGAGGCGCGCGAGATCGAGCTGGGGCACGGCAGCCTCGCCGTCCTTGGTCGCCGGGGCCGGGATCGCCGGCAAGGGCTCGGAGGTCGCGGCGAACCCGTAGGCGAGCACGCGGTTCTTGCGGCCCAGCTCCTGCATCAGCTTCTGCTGCTCGCTGCCGAGCAGTGCTTTCGCGAGGTCGAGCCGCGAGGCGTTCGCGGGATCGGCGACTCCGAGCGCACGCCAGCCGGCGGCGCGGTCCTGCACCGCCTCGCGCCGGAACGCGTCCTTGTGGTTCATCGACTGCGACACGTCGAGCAACAGGATCGTGTGGCCGGGGCGCACATCGCGCTTGACCGCAACGAGGGTCGGCTCGAGCACGAGCAGCAGCGCGGAGAGCACGGCGATCACGCGCAGGCTCGCGAGCAGCAGGCGGCGGCCGGCGGTCAGGCCACCGGCATCGCGGCGGTAGACCGAGAGCACGAGCACGAGTGCTCCCACGCCGAGCAGCAACAGCAGCAACCCCAGGCCCCCGGTCGGCAACGACTGCAGCTCGAAGCGCAGCTCCGCGCCCGGCTCCAGTTCGATGCCACGCCAGCGCGCGAGCCAGCGCAGGAACTCCTGGATCATGGGGCCCTCCGGCCGAAGCGCCAGGCGAGCACGGTCTCGAGCAGCAGGAAGGCGAGCAGGAGCCAGGCGAGGGTCTTCCAGAGTTCGCCCTGCGCCTGCTGCATGATCTCGCCCTCGCCAGCCACGAGCTTGACCTTGGCCGCGAGCTCGGGCGGGTAGCTGCTCTGCAGCGCGGCCATGCTCATCGTCGCCATCGCCCCTTCGTCGGCCGGTGACGAGCGGGCGAGCTGGCGCACTTCCTTCTGGCCGGTGTGCGGGGTGATCCCGATCTCGAAGAGCCCGAAGCCGCGCAGTTCGGGCATCGGGATCTCGACTTGCAGGGCGCCTCCCTCCCGCGCGAGGCCGGTGAACGTGCGCTCGGCACCGGGACCGCCGAGGTCACGCACGACCACGTCGGCACGGTAGAGCGCTGGGTCGAGCATCAGCGTCACGGCTCCGGACGTGCCGAGGTTGTAGGCGGCGGTGGTCTGCAGCCGCGCGAGGTAGCGCTGCATCTCGTTCGCGAGCGGCACGAGCACGAAGGTCTTGCCGAGGTTGGTCCAGGCGAGGTCCGCAGTCGTCGTGCAGAGCGCGACCCTGCCGCCCTGCTCGCCGAAGCTCTTGGTGATCAGCAGCGGCGGGCCGCGGCCGTCACGGACCCGCAGCGGCACGCCGACTGCGGCGCGGCCGTCCTCTACGACGGTCAGGTAGCGCCCGACCTGCACCTGCCGCGCGAGCAGGAACTCCATCGCGTCGGCGACCGCGGCGACCACGCCGTGCGCCTTGTCGGCGACGAACCCGGCCTCCGGATTGTCGAAGTCACCCGCGGTCTCGGCCAGGCGCAACGGCAGCAGGCCGGTGCCGTCCTTGTGCAGGACCTGGTCGTAGCGCCCCGAGTCGACCTGGTTGCCGACGAAGATCGCGAGCCCGCCACCGCCACGCACGAAGTCCTCGAGCTTCTTGACGATCGCCTCGCCCGGGGCGGCGAGGTTGCACAGCCAGATCACGTCGATCTCCGACAGGTCCTGGTCGGCGAAGGCGTGCTCGGGCACGACCAGGGGCTGCACGGCCGAGATCACGTCGCCACCCGGCTCGAGCGCGGCCGCGAGGTAGTGGGTCTCGTTCTCGTCCTCCGTCTGGCCGGGATCGCCATCGACCAGCATCGCCTTGCTGCGTTCCTTGATCTCGAGTGCGAATCCGCGCTTGTCGTCGGGCGGGTAGTGGTCGGGCGGCAGGCTCGCGAGGACGCCGTGGAAGCCGGGGCTGCGGAACGTGTACTGCACGTGCACCGTCGTGCCCTGGCCGGGCTCGAGCGGCTCGACGCTCTGGTTGATCCGGGTCGTACCGTCGAACTCGAGCGTCATCTCGGTGACCGCCGACGCGAGCAGGCCCTTGTTCTGCACTTCGACCGCGAGCGTGATCGGCTGGCCGACGACCGCAACGCGGTCGAGCTTCGTGAGCCCGGTGATCGCCAGGTTCTCCTGGTCCTTCCCAGCCAGGGCGGCGATCAGCAACTCGTGCTTCGCCGGATCGAGCGCCGCGAGCTGCTTCTCGATCTCGCCGCGCGGCTTGCCGTCCTTGGTCAGCCAGTCGTGACGCCGGAAGTCGGTCAAGACGCGGATCACCGCCTTGCTCGCCTCCTTGGTCTCGGCCATCCGCTGGTGCGCGGCCTCGAGCGCCGGACCGAGATCGAACGCACCCTCCCCGATCTCGAGGCTCTCGCTGAACTCGCGGATCCGCGCCGGCAGCTGCGCCGAGACCCGCACGCCCGCGAGATCGGGCTTGCCCGGACGTGACAGCCGGAGCACCGACACCAGATCGCCCTCGCGCGTCCGCGCGAGCCGCTCCGCCTCGATGCGCAGCGTTTCCAGCGCCTGTTTCCAGACCGTGGTCGCTGCCGCCCGTTGCTGCAGCGAGCAGGTGTCGTCCAGCACGAGCACGTGGTGCGTCTTGACTCCGGTCAGCAGGCTGCCCGACATCTGCGGGCGCGCCACCAGGAAGATCAGCAGCGCGATCGCGAGCGTGCGCAGCGCCAGCAGGATCCAGTGCTCCATCTGGATGCGCCGCTTGTTGCGCTTGAGCGCATTCAGCAGGTACTCCATCGCCGCCCAGCGGATCGTCTGGAACCGGCGCCGGTTCAGCAAATGGATGATGATCGGGACCGCGCAGAGCGGCAGCGTCCAGAGCAGGAGAGGGTTCAGGAAGCCCAAGCCCTCACCTCTGGTAGATCGGCACGAGTGCGTACGGGAGCTGGAGGATCGTCAGGCCGATCGAGGTCCCGTAGACCGAACCCACGCCGTCGCCTTCCCAGGCCCCGTCCTTGCGCTGCATGCGGATCAGCGAGCCGGCCATCTTGGCGAAGTACTCGTCCCACTCCTTGCCACCCTTCTGGTAGAGCGCCTGTGCGAGGTACAGATGCGCATAGAAGTGGTGCCCGTGCGCGGCGCCGGTGATCGGCAGGTTGCGCTTCGCGTAGACCAGCGCCTTCTCCGCCATCGGATCGTCGTAACGTCCCGCGTTGTAGAGCACCGCGACCGCGGCCGCGGAGATCGCCGGCCGGCTCTCGCCACCGCCGGCGACGCTGTAGCGGATGCCGCCGTCCGAGTTCGCCGACTTACGGATGTAATCGACGGCCTTGTCGACGGTCTTGACCGGCACGGTGATGCCGGCCTGCCGGCAGGCCCGCAGCGCCTGCATCTGCGTGACCGTCACGCTGCCCTCGTCCGAGCCGGAATCCGGCGAGTAGTACCAGCCGCCCGGCCCCGACTGGGAGCGCGCGATCAGCTGCACGGCCTTGGTCAGGATCAACTGCAGCTGCTGCTGGCGCTTCGCGTCCTCCTCCATCCCGTAGACCTGGGCGAGGAACATCGTCGCGAAGCCGTGCCCGTACATCGAACGCCCCTCTTCGGCCGGCGCTGCGATCACGCCGTTGCCCTGGGCCTGCTTCATCAGGAAGTCGGTCGCGTTCCGGATGTTGCGCCAGTACTTGCCGCGCGTCGGCGTGGACCCTTGGCCGAGCAGGGCCATGCCGGCCAGTGCGGTCATCGCGATCGGGTAGGCGCCCTCGGTGCCGTTGCCGCGCCAGCAGCCATCGCGGCTCTGGCTACGGGCCAGGTACTCGAGCCCCCGATCGATCGCAGCTTGCATTTCCGGCGTGATCCCGGCCGGCAGCGCATCCTGGCCTTGTGCGGGCAGCGACGCCAACAGCGTCCCCAGTGCCCACGCGGGGGCGAGCTTTCGTCGGGTCGTCACGGGTAGCTCTCTGGTTCCGGAACGGGTCAGGGGGGCGTGCAGTCCGGCCGGCCACTCTACGGAGGCCGGTCGCACTCCGCGAGGGGCGGGACTTGGACGCAGCTGGCGGGGTTCTCCTCCCGGGTGGGGACTTCGGATGTGCAAGGCCCCCGTGCAGCGACTGCCAGACGTGGGATCTAGCGCCCTTCGGCGATCCGGTAGAGCTCGCGGCGCTCGCTCTCGACTCCCGCCATGTCCTGGGCGACGTCGTGGACATGGATCCTGGCCAGGCGCCAGAGCATCTGCAGGTCGCGGGTGACGAGCCATTTCTGCGCCCGGTCGAGCACGGCGAGAGCAGCGTCCTTCTGACCGCGGCCGGCCATCGTGTCCGCCTGGTCGCGCAGCAGGTTGAGCGCCTTCTTCGCGACCTCGACGTCGATCTTCTCGCCGCTGAGCGTCGACTCGAGGACCAGCGTCGCGGACTCGAGGTCACCGGCCTGTACGAGCAACCCGGCCCGTTCGAGCGGGCTCACGGCCCCCTGGGCGATCTCGTCGAGAGCCGCCGGCGCGCCGTAGACCTCGATCCCGCCTTCATAGGCGGCGACGACATAGGGACCCTGCTGGAACAGGTTGAACGGACCCTTGAGCGCTTCGTCCTGCAGGCGGAAGGCTGGAAGCTTCACGGCCTTCCACGCGCCAGTCCCATCGGCCGGCAGCAGCTGGATCTGCCGCTCGTCCGGGATCGCGATCCACTCGTCGGTCACGTAGCCGCGGCCGGGGAAGCGGTTCTGGATCATCGATCCGGGCACGTCGTTCTCCCAGAGCAGGATGCCCGAATCGAGCGCGATCGCGCTCACCCTCGCGCCGGCAAGGAACAGGCACTTCGCGTTCGCGCCGAGCAGATAGCGCATCCCGGGGGGCTTGCCCTGCATCCAGATCACCTCGCCCGTCGTGCCGTCCAGGCAAAGGACGAGGTTGGCCTCGGCCGGCGCGAAGATCAGCTTGCCCGCGTGCACCAGCATGGCCGAGGGACCGAGACCGCTGAGTTCCTGCTCGCGGAAGAACCCCATCGCGCCCCACTGCGGGTTCGCGCGCGCCTTGACCCGGGCCGGCGCCGGGCGGAAGCGGTGCTCCGTCTCGTACTTCCGCGCCCAACGCAGGTCGCCGGTGTAGGCATCGATCGCCGCGACGGCACCGGCATTGGTCAGCAGGTATGCAGTACCGCTCGCGACCACCGCTGGCACCGTCAACGCCCGCACGAGCTCGGTGCCGCCGCCATGCACGTGCGTGCGCCAGATCTGGCGGCCGGTCGCCGCTTCGAGACAGCAGAGTCCGTAGGCGCCATTGTCGAGGATCGGCACGATCAGGCGCTGCCCGAACACCGTGGGCGCCGCGATGAAGCTCAGCTGGTCCAGCCGGTTCTCCTTGGTCTCGCGAGTGCTCCACAGCCGGCTCAGCGTGCGCTTGTCGCAGGCGATCAGCTCGTTGTTGACCTCGGGCCGGCGATCGCCAGCGGCGATGCGCTCGGGACCGACGATCCCGTACCAGCGGTCCCGGTCGGCCACGGGGCGCAGCGAGCAGTAGTCATAGGCCGCGATGCGCACGCGCGGAGTCTGTGGCTTGGGCTTGGCCGGGGTCGTCGGTCCCTTCGCGAGGCCGGCCAGCATGCCGGTCCCGAGGGCGTGCACCCGCAGCTGGAAGTGGTTGAAGAACGCAATCAGGTCGCCATCGAATTCGACCCAGGCGCCCGGCTTGAAGTTGCTCGCGATCGGGGCCGGGGCCATCGCCCGCTCGCCGCCGAACCCAACCATCCCTTCGCGGCCCGTGCTCGCGGCCGGGCTCTTGTACGGCTCGGCCTCCGCGAAGCGCTGTTCCCAGAGCGGCACCAGCGCTTCGCGACCGCCGTGCAACGCCAGCGGCCCACCGCGGCGTGCCACCGGCGCTGGCGTGGCGACCGCGAAGAGCGGACTCTTCGGCAGATCGCGCACGGGCACCAGCTCGCCGAGCAGGCGCACGGTCGCGTTCGGATCACCGGCCGCGATCAGGGCGACGAGTTCGCTGGTCTTCGCCGGTTCTCCCATCTGCTGGCAACAGATCGCCATCCGCACGCGCAGCGCGAGATCGCTGGCGACGGCGGCGCGCTCCTTGGCTGGATAGACCTCGAGCAGCGTCTGCAGGATCTGGAACGCGCCCCGGAAGCGGCCCTCGTCCATCATCAAGTCTGCGGTGGCGAGCAGCGCCTTGCCGCCGGCACGGGTCACGAACCAGCGTTCGTGGACCTGTTCGATGCCCGCCAGGTCGCGCGCTGCGAGCGCCGCGTCGAGCGTGCGCTGGGCCGGCACCTCGAAGAGCGCGCGGTAGAGATCGAGTCCTGCCTGCGGCAACTGCGAGAGGTACTCCTGGCACAGCCGGCGCACCGGGCGGTAGAGCCGATCCGACGACAGGTCATCGGCGACGCTGACCACCGAGCGCGCCGGGTTGTCGTCTTCGAATGGGTCAGGCTGGGCCACCGCTTCGGATCCGGCCGGCTTCGGCTTTGCCTCGCGCTCCCGCTTCGCGCGTTCCTCGGCCTCGATCTCCGCGGCCATCGCCGAAGTGCGCCCCTCGACGACGTCCTGCAGCACCTTGATCGCATCGGGGTAGTTCTCCCGTGACAGGAAACCCTTGGCCTTGTCGAGGAAACGCGTGACGTTCTTGCTCTCGAACATCTGCACCGCGGGCGAGCCTGGGTCGTCCTGCTTGGGATCGACCAGGGCACCGCGTTCGATCACACGCGGCCGGGCGGCATTGCCCGGCTGGGCCGCGAGTGGGCTCGCGGCAACGAGCAGCAGGAGATATCGGAGCTTCAAGGAGTGGTCTCGAACGCAGCCGGGGGGGGCCTCGGATCAGGCGCGCAAACTACGCGCGAAGACGCTTGCCGGCTAGCGGGCCTCCCGCATCACTCAGGCCGTGATGCCAGGGGTACCGGCCGGCCGATGCCCGCGGAGGTTATGTTCCGTCCCCCGTCGGAATCCCGCTCGATGCGAACACACCTGATCCAGGCGCTCACGCTCACAGCCCTCGTACTCCCTGCGCAGCCGCCCTGGACCCCCGAGGAGCTGGAGCCGCACCTGCAGGGCTTCCTCGAAGGCAGCGTGCGCCGGCGCCTCGAACAGGTCGCCGA
>CAZSKV010000154.1:0-4307 GCA_964607495.1 uncultured candidatus Brocadiaceae bacterium | reverse complement strand
CCCCCGCAGCTCCTCGCGCATGACGAGGCGGTCGGGCAGGAGGGTCAGCTGCGACACGCTGCCGGGTGATTCCGGCACGTTCAGCATGTGGATGCCGTCCTGCGCGATCTGGAAGTTGAGGTAGCGCGTCTCGTTGCGCTTGTAGAGCGCATTGTGCAGGGCCTGCGCCGTGTCCGACCGCAGCTGCAATGGCGGGTAGAGCAGCTCGGCCAGGAAGGCGATGGTGCGGGGGTCGTAGCTCATCTACGGCAGTGCATCCTAACCAGGCCCGGAGCAAACCCGGCGCCCTGTTCGTTCAGGGGCGCTCGCATCCCGCGAGCCGAAAGCTAGACTCTCCGCCCTTTTCTCGCCTGCCGCCCGAGTGCTCGTCATGAACATCGCCCGCACCTGCGTACTTCTCGCGTCCGTCGCGACCTTGGCGGCGCTCCCGCTCCTCGCCCAGGAGCCGCAGCCGTCGACCCCAGAGGAGATCCGGCTGCGCGAGCAGATCAAGGCGATCGAGAAGAAGCTCGCGACCGATCGTGCCGAGGGCCTGCGCGCGGTCACCGTGAACGGGCGGAAGCTGCCGCCCGAGCAGGTGCGTCGCGAGGCGATCTATCTGGTCGGTGGCAAGCTGGTCGAGGCCAAGATGGCCGACTTCTTCATCGACGAGTGGAAGGAGAAGGCGATCAAGGAACTGGGCCGCGACCCGAAGGAGTTCACGATCTCGGACGAGGCGCTGGTCAAGGAACTCGAAGGCACGGTCAAGGAGTTCCAGGTCAAGAACCCCGGCATCGAGTTCTGGGACGCCGTGCGGGCGATGACCGGGCTCGACAAGGAGGGCTACCTGCAGCAGCGGCGCCAGGCCGAGCTGTTCAACAAGGTCTTCTTTCCCGGCGCGCCGAAGAACTGGCCGGCAATCACCAAGGAGGCGATCATGGCCTCCGCGCAGGGCTCCTCCGGCAAGGAGTTCTGGGAGAACATCGAGAAGAGCGGCACCGACGAGAAGGGCAACCCGCGCGAGCTGCCGCCGTTCTGGATGCAGCTCTGCCGGCAGTGGGTGCAGAAGCAGCTCAAGAAGTGGAGCGACGTGCAGTTCCCGAGCGATGGCCTGCCGGCCGAGCTCGTGCTGAAGGTCAACGACCAGACCTGGGGCACGAACGAGGCGTTCGAGATGATCCGGCCGGCGCTCTACATGCAGGACATCGAGAAGGCGATGGCCGAGGTGATCGTGCGCGAGGCCCTGCGGCAGGAACTCGAAGCGCAGAAGGCGCATCTGTCGGACGAGGCCTTCCGCAAGGAGTTCGACATCTACCGCCAGGAGTACGACAACACCCCGTTCAACACCGAGGTGATCGCGGTCGCGTTCAAGGGCTACCCGAGCCTCGAGGCCTACCGGCAGCGCTGGCGTCTGATGAAGTCGTTCGAGAACCACATCGCGAAGGAGATCAACGACGACAACCTCAAGGTGCACGCCGAGAAGTACGCGCGCTTCTTCGCCGACGGCAGCACGAACCTCGACGTGATCCAGTTCCTCGGCCGCGACATCAAGACCTCGGGCTGGGTGCCGTTCGGGATGGAGGAGGCGCGCAAGCGCTGCGAGGAGGCATTCGCCGCGATCAAGGCCGGCGAGTCGTTCGACAAGATCCTCGAGACGAAGGCCGAGTTCTATTCGAACGACAACGAGAAGGGCCGCCTCGGCAGCAAGTCGCTGAACCAGCTGCGCCAGTCGCTGCGCGAGAGCGAGTTCGCCGATCTGCTGCAGGGCTACGCGCTCGGCAACTGGCTGTTCTACGACGCCGAGGTCGGCAAGGTGCACGGGCCGCTGCGCGGCCCCGACGCCTGGTACATCGCCCGCATCAACTCGCGCACGCCGGCCCGCTCGGGAGTCTCGGTGCAGGATGCGCGCACGCGCGAACTCGTCAAGCAGGACTACGTGACGACGCGCTTCCTGCAGTGGGCGAACGAGGTCATGGCGAAGGCAAAGATCGACTGAGCCCCGCCGCCTGCTAACCTCTCGCGGGGTGCAGTTGTTTCCAGAGCCGTAGTGACCGAAACCCCGAGCCTAGTACAGCAGGGCAGCACGCGTCGCCATGTCGCGACGATGCGCGGGCTGCTGCGCCGCGTCGGCCGCGCGGTCCTGGCCAACAAGGCGCTCTTCGCGCTGATCCTGGTCGCGGCCGTGACCGAAGCGCTGTTCACGAAGATGCCGATCCTGCTCGTGAACGAGCTGATCGACGCGTTGACCGACAAGATCCGGCCGGCCGAGGGCTTCCTGCACGGGGCGCTGCGCGAGCTCAAGGAGTGGTTCCGCGAAGCCCAGCACTCCGCCGTGCGCGGCGTCGGGGAGTGGGTGCAGGGCCTGCTCGGTCTGCAGGCGCCGGCCGGGACCGCCGAGCGTTCCGCGGTCGTGATCGGTTGCGTGTCGCTGGTCGCAGCCTGCGCGCTGCCGGGTGCGGTCGGCATCTACGGCGTCGCCCTGCTCTCGCGCTACTTCGCGACCAAGATCATCGTGAGCCTGCGCAACGAGGTCGCGGCGCACATCCTGACCCTGCCGCTGCGCTTCTTCGGCACGCGGCGCATGGGCGAGCTGATCTCCAACATCACGACCGACACGGCCGTGCTGCACCGCGCGTTCACGCTCGCCGCGGACCATGTGATCGAGGATCCGATCCAGATCGCCGTGAGCGTCGGCATCCTGATGATCGTCGTGCCGGAGACCACCTGGATCGTGCTGTTGATGATCCCGCTGGTCGCACTGCCGCTGATCCGCATGGGGCGCAAGGTGCACCGCTCGTCCAGCAAGAGCCTGGCCGCGATGGAGGATGCGACCGAGTCGATGAGCCAGATGCTCTCCGGCATCCGCACGGTCAAGGCCTTCCAACTCGAGGCGCAACGGCTCCAGCAGTTCCAGGAGAGCAACGCGCACTTCCTGCACCGCACGCGGCGCCTGTTGCAGGCCAAGGGCCTGTCCGAGGCGCTGTCGACCTTCGGCTACACGCTCGGTTTCGGGGTCCTGCTCGGAGTCATGGGCTGGCTCGTGATCGACGGCAAGTACTCGGTGGCGGAGATCACGACGCTGATGCTCGTGTTGGCGACCACCTATGCCCCGGTCAAGCGCCTGTCGCGCGCCTACAACGTGCTGATGGAGTCGATCGGGGCCCTGGACGGCATCGAGGAGATCCTCGCCCAGCGCCAGGATGCGGCCAGCGTCGGCGGTGGCAAGCCGCTGGCCGAGGTCCGGGGCAAGGTCGAGCTCGACCGGGTGAGCTTCTCGTACGGTGACGAACCGGTGCTGCGCGAGGTGTCGTTCCAGGTCGAACCCGGGCAGAGCGTGGCCCTGGTCGGGCCCTCGGGCGCCGGCAAGTCGACCACGCTCGACCTGCTCGCGCGTTTCCACGATCCGGATTCCGGCCGCGTGCTGATCGACGGGCACGACCTGCGCGACGTCGATCCGCAGAGCTATCGCACGCACGTCGCCGTCGTGTCGCAGCAGCCGTTCGTGTTCAACACGACGGTCCGCGAGAACATCCGCTTCGGCCGCCCCGATGCGACCGACGCCGAGATCCAGGCCGCGGCCAGGCAGGCGCAGATCCACGATTTCATCCAGGGCCTGCCGAAGGGCTACGAGACCCTGGCCGGGGAACGCGGCTGCAACCTGTCGGGGGGCCAGCTGCAGCGCCTCACGATCGCGCGGGCGATCGTGCGCAATCCGGCGATCCTGTTCCTCGACGAAGCGACGAGCTCGCTCGATTCCGAGAGCGAGCAGGCGGTGCAGGCGGCGCTCGAGAACCTGATGCGCGGGCGCACCTCGTTCATCATTGCCCACCGTCTCGCGACCACCCGCAACGCCGACAAGATCCTGGTGATGGACGACGGCCGCGTGGTCGAGGAGGGCCGCCACGAGGATCTGATCGCGCGCGGCGGTCTCTACGCCCGGCTCTCGCAGTTGCAGCAGCTCGAGTAGGCAGCTACTTGCGCAGGAGCGCGACGGCCGTGGCCCGGATCGCCTCGCCGCGCCCGATCGCATCGAGACCCTCGCCGGTCTTGCCCTTGACGTTCACCTGTTCGGGCGCCATCCCGAAGAGCTGCGCGAGCGAGCGCCGGATCGCATCCCGATGGGGAGCGAGCTTGGGCCGTTCGCACTCGACCACGGCGTCGAGCGAGACCACGCGCCAGCCGGCGATCCTGCGCACGACCTCGGCGCAGAACTCGCGCGAGTCGCGCCCGCGGTTGGCCGGATCCCGGTCGGAGAAGAGCGAGCCGAGGTCGTCGAGGCCCGCGGCGCCGAGTACCGCGTCGCACACCGCGTGCAGGATCACGTCCCC
>CAZSKV010000153.1:0-1776 GCA_964607495.1 uncultured candidatus Brocadiaceae bacterium | reverse complement strand
ACGGCGAAGCGCTGGAGATGCACAAGCGCTTGCGCGCCCCGGCGCCGGGCACCGCCGGGCCGCCCGCCGGCCAGCACCTCCACGACTGGCTCTGGGAGCAGGCGGCACCCGGGCCGGAACCGCGCGTGCTCGAGGTCGGCTGCGGCTTCGGGGCGAGCCTGCTGCACTTCGCGCGTACGCGCCGCGGGCACTTCGTGGGCATCGGCAACAGCCCGTACCAGATCGCGCGTGCGCGCGCGCAGGCCCGTGCGCTGCCGCTGCTCGGCCACTGCGAGTTCTGGCTGCAGAGCCATGACCAGCCGGTCGGCGCGGCCTTCGACCGCATCCTCGCGGTCGAGACCCTGATCCACGCGCAGGATCTCGCGCGCACCCTGGCCAACCTCGCGCGCGCGCTGCGACCCGGTGGTTGCCTGCTCGCGGTGGAGGATCTCGCCGCGGATGCATCGGCACAGCAGAGCGCGCCGGCGCAGGCCTTGTGTCGTGCCTGGGCGGCCACGCGCCTGAGTACGTTGTCCGACTGGCAGCAAGCCGCGGCAGCCGCCGGGCTGCACCTGCAGGTGCTGCACGACCTCAGTGCCCAGGTCGAACCGCGCGAGGAGCCCGTGCTGCAGCGGGCCGAGCGGCGGCTGCGGCGGCTCGCCCAATGGTTGCCGGGCCGGCGTGCGCGCGGCGTGGTCGCTGCGTTCCTCGGTGGCATCGCGCTCGAGCGCCTCTACCACGCGGGCGGGGCCCGCTACCTCTGCCTGCGCCTGACGCAGGCCCGGCCGGCATGAGGCGCCTCCCGTCCTGGTGGTTGCTGGCGGCGCTGCCTGCGCTCGCGACCCTCGTCCTGGCCTGGTACTGCGCGAGCGGCGCCCCCGAGCCCGCCGCGTGGCGCGAGTACCTGCGCGAGCCGAGGGCGGTGCTGCGCGCGGAGTACGGGAGCGACTTCGGCGGCATGCCGAACCACGTCGTGGGTCGCGGGCTGCACCTGCTGCTGCTCGCGACCGGCCTGCCCCTCGAAGGGCTCGCGCTGCTCGGCTGGGTGGTTGCCTGCGCCACGCTGCTGGCCGTGCTGCGCCTCGCGCGCGCGCCGCAGGCCGCACCCCTGGTGGCGCTGGTCGTGTTCTCGCCGGCATTCGGCGCCGACTGGCTGCTGCTCGAACGGCTGCGCGTGTTCCTGCCGGCGGCGTGCGCGGCGGCGGGGGTGCTGCTGCTCGCGGGGCCGCCGCGGGTCGCGCGCTGTGTGGGCGCCCTGCTGCTCGCGCTGGGCGCGGTGTTCGTGCACGAGACCGGCGCGCTGGTCTGGGTTGCGCTGCTGCCGGCCGTGCTCGCGGCGGCACGGCAGGCCGGCTGGCGGCTCGTGCCGGTGCTGGGAGCGTGGTGCCTCGCGGGCAACCTCGCGCTCGCGCTCTGCTACGACGAGTCCGCGCGCATGGGGCCGGGTCTGCTCGCGGGGCTTTGCACGCATCCCTTGGCCACGCTCGACTTCACCGCGCGCGTGCTCGCCCAGGGGCTGCCCGACCTGCTGCCGGAGACCGATCTCGACGCGTGGTTGGTGGCTCCCTTGCTGCTGCTCGCGTTCGCCGTGGGCGCGTTGCGGGGCGCGGCGCCTGCCTGGCTGAGCCTCGCCGGCGCCGGCCTCGTGCAGGCGCTCGCGGTCGCGCACATCCAGTACCCGCCGACCGTCGCCGAGCAGGTGCTGCGCGAGATGGCATGGGGGGTCTGGCTGCTGCCCGCGGGCCTGGTCGGCGCCGCGGCGGCCGCCGCGCCGCACGTCGCGCGCCGCGCCGCACC
>CAZSKV010000152.1:0-2575 GCA_964607495.1 uncultured candidatus Brocadiaceae bacterium | reverse complement strand
GCCTGGGACATCACGAACTTCGTGTTCTGGATCGGTATCGGCCACGCCGGAACGCTGATCTCGGCGATCTTGTTCCTGTTCCGGCAGAAGTGGCGCACGTCGATCAACCGCGCCTCCGAGGCCATGACCATCTTCGCGGTCATGACCGCCGGGCTCTTCCCGGTGTTCCACGTCGGCCGCGTGTGGTTCAGCTACTGGCTGTTCCCGTTGCCGAACCAGATGGCGCTGTGGCCGAACTTCAAGAGCCCGCTGGCCTGGGACGTGTTCGCGGTCAGCACCTACTTCACGGTCTCGCTGCTGTTCTGGTACATCGGCCTGGTCCCCGACCTCGCGACCTTCCGCGACCGCGCGGTCAAGGCCGGCCGCAAGCTCGCGGCGAAGCTCTACGGCGCGTTCGCCCTCGGCTGGCACGGCAGCAACCGCCACTGGATGAACTACGAGAAGGCCTACCTGATCCTGGCCGGGATCAGCACGCCGCTCGTGCTCTCGGTGCACTCGATCGTGTCCTTCGACTTCGCGGTGTCGCTGGTGCCCGGCTGGCACACGACGATCTTCCCGCCGTACTTCGTGGCGGGTGCGATCTTCGGCGGGTTCGCGATGGTGATCACGTTGATGGTGCCGGCGCGCGCCTGGCTCGGACTGCACGAGCTGATCACGCTGAACCACCTCGACAACATCGCGAAGATCCTGCTGACGACCGGAATGCTGGTCGGCTACGCGTACGCGATGGAGTTCTTCATCGCCTGGTACTCGGGCGTGGAGTACGAGCAGTTCTGCTTCGTGAACCGCGCGTTCGGGCCCTACTGGTGGGCCTACTGGATCATGGTGTTCTGCAACGTCGTGACGCCGCAGCTCTTCTGGTTCCGGCCGATGCGCCGCAACCCGATGGTGCTGTGGATGGTCTCGGTGTTCGTGAACATCGGCATGTGGTTCGAGCGCTTCGTGATCACGGTCACGTCGCTGAGCCGCGACTTCATGCCTTCGAGCTGGGGCTACTTCACGCCGACGATCGTCGACATCCTGACGCTGGCCGGCTCGTTCGGCTTCTTCCTGACCTTCTTCCTGCTCTTCTGCCGCTATCTGCCGATCCTGGCGATCAGCGAGGTCAAGGGCGTGATGGCCATCGCCAACCCCCACCACGGGCACGGCCACGACGATCACTCCCACGAAGCCAAGGGAGGCCACGCGTGAGCAAGCACTACTTCGGCGCCCTGGCGACCTTCGACACCCCGGCCCAGCTCCTCGAGGCGGCCAAGAAGACCACCGAGGCCGGCTACACCTGCACCGACACGCACACGCCCTTCCCGGTGCACGGGATGGACGGCGTGCTGCGGCAGGGACCGAGCCACATCGGTTGGATCGCGGCGTTCTGCGGTCTGTGCGGCATCGGGCTCGGCCAGCTGATGATGTGGTGGATGAATGCCTACGACTACCCGCTCTGGGTGTCGGGCAAGCACCCCTACGCCTGGCAGTCGACGATCCCGATCAACTTCGAGACGATGATCCTGTTGACCGCGTTCGGGACGGTGTTCGGGATGCTGGCGATCAACAAGCTGCCGCGGCTCTACAGCCCGGTCTTCAAGTACAGCCAGATCGGCCGGGCGACGGACGACGGCTTCATCCTGCTGATCGAGGCACGCGACCCGAAGTTCGACCAGAACAAGACGACCGACTTCCTGCGCAAGGTCGGCGGCCAGCACGTGGAGCTCGTGGAGGACTGATGAACAAGCTCGCATCCCTGACCGCGTTCGCCCTGGCCGCGCTGCTCGCGGCCTGCCGCGGTGGCGTGTCGACCCACCCGCCGGTGCATCTCGTGAACGACATGGACCAGCAGCCGAAGCTCAGGACGCAGTCGGAGTCCCACTTCGCGTTCTGGAAGGACGGCCGGGGCATGCGTGCCCCGGTTCCCGGCACGGTCGCGCAGGGTTCGCTCAAGGACCCGGTGTTCTCGACCGGCAAGGCCGCGGACGGTTCGTTCCTGCAGGACAACCCGCTGCCACGCACGCTCGAGAACGTGAAGCGTGGCCGCGAGCGCTACGACATCCACTGTTCGCCCTGCCATGACAAGTCGGGCGCCGGCAACGGGATCGTCATGCAGCGCCAGCCGACCGCGTTCGCGCCGCGCCCGCACTTGGCCATGGACGCCCGCCTGGTCGCGATGGCGGACGGCGAGCTGTTCCAGACGATCTCCGCGGGCAAGAACACGATGCCCGCCTATGGGCACCAGGTCCGCGCGGCGGATCGATGGGCGATCGTGCACTACCTGCGCGTCCTCCAGTCCCGGATGAAGTGAAGGATCTGCGAGAGAGAACCCAATGACCGCAACCGCGACAGTTCCCCCGCTGGAGACCATCGCCAAGGGTCTCGTCACCCGGCTGCCCGAGGGCGCGCTCGCTGGCGCACAGCGAATCCGGCTGGTCGCAGCCCTGCTCGGGCTGGGCGCGACCGCTGCCGGGTTCTTCCTCGACAAGGCGCAGTTCCTGCACTCCTACCTGGTCGGGTACTTCTTCGCGTTGAGCCTCTGTCTCGGCGCGCTCTTCTTCGTGACCTCGACGACCGCCCTCGGCCTGCTCGT
>CAZSKV010000151.1:0-4328 GCA_964607495.1 uncultured candidatus Brocadiaceae bacterium | reverse complement strand
GGGCCAGGGCGTTCCGACCTGGCTCGAAGCCGCACCGAACGACCTCAAGGGCCGCGTGATCCAGTTGCCCAAGCGCGAGGACGTGCCGCACCCGGTCAACGAGCAGTTGATCGTCGAGCTCTGCTCGAAGTGACCGTCCTGTTCTGATTCTCCCCAATCTCGAGCCACTTTCTTTTCGCGAGACAAACCTCATGCGGATTCGTTGGCGCAACTTCGAACTTCCCTCGCAAGTCCAGCTGGACCGGAAGACCGCGACCGACACCTACGGCAAGTTCGTCGTCGAGCCGTTCGAGCGCGGCTTCGGCACGACGATCGGAAACGGCCTGCGGCGCGTACTGCTGTCGTCGATCGAGGGCTCGGCCGTGACGCACGTCAAGGTCGAAGGCGTGGTGCACGAGTTCTCGTCGATTCCCGGTGTCTACGAGGACGTGACGCACATCCTGCTGAACATCAAGCGGCTGCGCATCCGGATGCACAGTGACGCGGCGGCGACGCTGCGCCTCGAGGCCACGCAGAAGGGCGACGTGACCGCCGGCATGATCGAGACGGATCACAACGTCGAGATCGTGAACAAGGACCTGAAGATCTGCACGCTGACCGACAACACGCGGTTCGCGCTCGAGATCACGGTCAAGCGCGGCCGCGGTTACGCGACCGCCGAGGACAACACGACCGAGGACCAGGAACTCGGCACGATTCCCGTCGACTCGATCTTCTCGCCGGTCTACCGCGTGAAGTACGGGATCGAGAACACCCGGGTCGGCAAGTTCACGAACTACGACCGCCTCGTGCTCGAGATCTGGACCGACGGCACCGTCACGCCGGAGATGGCCCTCGTCGAGGCGAGCAAGATCTACCGCAAGCACCTGAACCCGTTCGTCCAGTACTTCGAGTTCAAGGAGGACCTCGCGGTCGAGGGCGGCGTGCTGGCCCCCGAAGGCGACGAGGGCGCCAAGCGGCGCGAGCTCGACGACCTTCTCGGCAAGTCGGTCGACATGCTCGACCTCTCGGTCCGGTCGAAGAACTGCCTCGACAGCGAGAACGTGCAGACGATCCGCGAGCTGGTCTCGATGACCGAGGCCGATCTGCTGAAGGTCCGCAACTTCGGCAAGACGTCGCTCAAGGAGGTCAAGACCCGCCTTGCGGCGCTCGGGCTCTCGCTCGGCTACGTCGCCGAGGGCGCTCCCAACACCCCGAGCAACGGCTGACAGCCAACCCAGGAACCGACTGCCATGAGACACCGCTGCGCTGGAAAGAAGCTGGGCCGCAATCCGGCCCACCGCTATGCGATGGAGCGCAATTTCGTCTGCTCCGTGATCCTGCACGAACGCGTCGTCACGACCATCGAGAAGGCGAAGGGCATGCGCCGCGCCGTCGAGAAGATGATCACGCTCGGCAAGCAGAAGAAGACGCTGCCACGGCTGCGCAAGGCGATAGCCTACCTGCGCGACAAGACCGCGGCGCGGAAGCTCTTCGACGAGCTCGGCCCGCGCTTCGCGAGCCGGCCGGGCGGCTACACCCGCATCCTGCGGCTGCACGGCTACCGCATCGGTGATGGCGGCAGCAAGGCCGTGCTCGAGCTGGTCGACAACCAGGTGCTCGCGCGCGATCTCGCGAAGCGGGCCGAGGCTCAGGCCGAGCCCGCCAAGAGCTGAGCCGGCCGGGGTCGGCCACGCCGCCTCCCGGGGCGCGGACTCCTAGCGGCGCGCGAACGAGAGCGCGCCCGGGCCGACGACCTCGGACAGGCGATCGAGCAGTTCGTCGCCGACGCGGATGTTGAAGCGTGGATCGGCGCGGATGCCGAATACGGCCCCGTCTTGTTCGACCTCGAAGCACAGGCGCTGCGCGCCCGGGTGCTTGCCGGCGATCTCCGCCACCCGCTCGATCTCGCGCTCCCGGAGCGCCGTCTCGGGCAGGCGCAGCACCAGCGAGCCGACTTCCTGCTCGATCACGGCGGAGACAGGCCGGATCTCGTCGGCCAGGATCGCGGTCTCCTCGCCCGAGCCGTCGATCCGCCCGCGCACGAACACGATCGCGTCCTCGAGGATGTCGCGCTGGAACTCCTGGTACTGCCGCGCGAAGCAGGTGACCTGCACGATCCCTTCGAGGTCCTCGAGCTGGAAGCGCGCCATCTTCTGGCCGGCATTCCGCCCCTGCTTGATCTGCAGGACCTTGATGCCGCTGATCATCCCGGCGATCCGCACCGCAGTGCCCTCGGCCGGGCGCTGATCGCGCAGCATGGCCGAGGTCCAACCGGCGAGCCGGGCGAAGAACCTGCCGCGGCGCTCGAAGGGGTGGCCCGAGAGATAGAAGCCGAGGACCGCCTTCTCCTGGGCCAGCTTCTCCTTCTCGCCCCACTCGGAGCCGCTCTCGGCCACGGGCTCGGCGGCGGTGGCCGTGGCGAAGAGGCTGCCCTGACCCTTCTTGCGGTCCTTGCGCACGGCTGCGGCGCTGCGCATCGCGTGATCGAGGGTCGCAACCGCCTGCCGGCGCGTGATCCGCAGCGGGTCGAACGCGCCGGCCTTCGCCAAGGCCTCGAGCGAGGCCTTGTTCAGGATCGTCTGGTCCAGGCGCTCACAGAGAGCGTCCAGGCTCGCGAAGTGCCCGGCGCGCTCGCGTTCCGTGACGATCGCAACCGCCGCCCGCTCGCCGAGGCCCTTGATCGCAAACAGGCCGAAGCGCACGGCGCCGTCCTCGACCACGAAACGGGCCACGCTCGTGTTCACGTCGGGCGGTAGGACCGCGACGTGCATGCGCCGGGCCTCGTCGACGAACTCCTTGACCTTGTCGCTGTTGCCGGCCTCGATCGTCAGGTTGGCGGCCAGGAACTCGACCGGATGGTGGGCCTTCAAGTAGGCCGTACGGTAGGTCAGCAGCGCGTAGGCCGTGGAGTGGGACTTGTTGAAGCCATAGCCGGCGAAGTACTCGATCGTCTCGAAGAGCTGCTGCGCGAACTTGCGGTCGTGTCCGTGCCTGGCCGCGCCCTCGACGAACTTGTCCTTGAACTTCGCCATCACCTCGGGCTGCTTCTTGCCCATCGCCTTGCGCAGCGAGTCGGCCTCGGCCAGCGTGAAGCCGGCGAGGGTGTTCGCGATCAGCATCACCTGTTCCTGGTAGACGATCACGCCGTAGGTGTCGGCCAGGATCGGCTGCACGCTCGCGTGCGGGTACTCGATCGGCTCCTGGCCGTGCTTGCGCTTGCAGAACATCTTGACCATGCCCGAACCGATCGGGCCTGGCCGATAGAGCGCGAGCACCGCGATCACGTCCGCGAACGTGTCCGGCTTCAGGTCGTGCAGCAGCTCGCGCATGCCGCTCGATTCGAGCTGGAACACGCCCAAGGTATCGCCGCGCGTCATCAGCTCGTAGGTCGACTTGTCGTCGAGCGGCAGATGGTCGAGGTCGAGCCGCGTGCCGCGCGTCTCCTCCACCAGGCGCACGCACTCCTCGAGGATGTCAAGCGTCTTCAGCCCGAGGAAGTCCATCTTCAACAGCCCGACTTCCTCGAGCTCGTTCATCTGCCACTGGGTCGTGATCAGGTCCGCATTGCGGCACATCGGCACGTAGTCGACGAGCGCCCGGTCGGCGATCACGACGCCGGCGGCATGGGTCGACGTGTGCCGCGCAAGGCCTTCGAGCTTGGTGCCGATGTCGAACAGACGCCGGGTCTCCTCGCTCGCGGCCCGCAGCGCGTGCAGTTCGGAATTCGGATCCTCGAGGGCCTTTTTCAACGACGCGCCTGGCCCCTGCGGCACCTTCTTCGCGATCTTGTCCACCTCCGCGAGCGGGATCTCCAGCGTGCGCGCGACGTCCCGCAGCACGCCGCGGCTCGCCATCGTCCCGAAGGTCACGATCTGGCTGACGTTCGCTTCGCCGTACTTCTTGCGCACGTAGGCGATGACCTCCTCGCGGCGTGCCGCGCAGAAGTCGACGTCGATGTCCGGCATGCTGACACGTTCAGGGTTCAGGAACCGCTCGAAGATCAGGCCGTACTCGATCGGGTCGACGTCGGTGATCCGCAGGCAGTACGCGACCAGCGAACCGGCCGCCGAGCCGCGCCCGGGCCCGACGGCGATGCCGGACTCGCGCGCGTAGCGGATGAAGTCCCAGACGACCAGGAAGTAGCTCACGAAGCCGAGCTTCTTGATCACGCCGGCTTCGTAGGCGAGGCGCCGCTCGAGCTCGGGCGTGCTGCGCGGGAAGCGTTCGGCGAGGCCGCTCTTGCACAGGCGGTCGAAGAGCTGCTCCGGGGTCTCGCCGAACGGCGGCACGAACACCGGCAGGTGGTAGGTGCGCAGGTCGAGATCGACCTTGCAGCGGCTCGCGAT
>CAZSKV010000150.1:0-2718 GCA_964607495.1 uncultured candidatus Brocadiaceae bacterium | reverse complement strand
ACGTCGCGGCCTGCCGGCTCGCGGCAGACATGCCACCGGCGCAGGCGGAGCTCGGGGCCTGGCTGCAGAGCCCCGAACCCGCCGACCGCCAGGCCGGGCAGGTGGCGCTGCTCTCGCTCCCGCCCGCCTTGGTTGCGGCCTGGCTACCGCAGATCTCTGCCGAGATGTGGAGCGGCGGCACGAGCACCCAGGCACGCCTTGCGCTGCTCGCCCGCCGCGCCGGCGCGTTCGTCGCACCCACGCTGCGCGAACTGCGCGAGAAGCTGGCCCTGCCACGCCCCGAGCCGCACTACCTGCGCTGCGTGGCCCTCGCCGGCCGGGCGGCGAGACCCCTGCTGCCCGACGTGCTCGCCGTTGCGGCGCGCGCCCACTCAGGCTGCAGCGCCGCGGCGATCGAGGTCCTGCCGGGGCTCGGCGCCGAGCTCCCTGAAGTTCTTCCGGAGCTGCTGCGTCTGTGGGCCGTTGCCGACGGCCAGACCCGCCTCCGGCGCCTCGCGATCGTCGCGGCGCTGCGCGGGTTCGGACCAGAATCGATCCCCGCGCTCGAGGCCCTGCTGCACGAAGACGACCCCTACCTGCAGGTCGTGGTCGCGGCCAACCTCGGGGCCCTCAAGCGAATGGAATCCCGATGAGACACCTGCTCTGCGCGCTGCTCGCCACGAGCCTCGTGGCCCAGCAGGCCGAGGTCAGCGACGAGTTCCAGAAGATCCAGGAGCTGATCCTCTCGCGCAACCATGGCCGCAAGGGCGTGCAGAGCTCGGCGTTCATGCAGGGCACTGCGCGGCACCTGTTCGGGCTCGTGTTCCAGCCGGCTAGCGCGCACGCGCCGAATGCCGCGGCCGTGATGCTGCAGGGTGAATTCGCGCTCGGCCTGGCCGACAGCTACCTGGGCATGCTGCAGCGGGCGGACGCGCTGCCGCGGGAACTCGCCGCGCACCTGCCGGCCCTCGAGCCGAAGCGCCAGGCACACAAGCCGGTGCTGCCGGCCCTGCGCCGCGGCGCCACGAGCGACGACCCCGAGCTCGTGCAGTTCTCGTTGCCGTTCCTCGCGTTCGCAGGCCGCGGCGATCCGGCGGCCCAGGACGCGCTGCGCGGCGCGTTGCGGCATGCGAGCGCGGACGTGCGCTGGCGCGCGGCCTGGGGTCTGCGCTGGTCCGCCGGCACGCCGGCCGGCCGGGAGGCGGTGCCGGCGTTGCGCGAGAGCCTGCGCGACCAGAGTGTGATCGTGCGCGCCTTCGCTGCCGCCTCGCTCTGCACGCTCTGCCCCGAGGATCCGGGCCTGCTGCCGGCCGCGGGCGAGCTCTTCGCGTCCGAGGAGGAGGTCGTGCTGCGGCTCGCGGCGCATGTCTGCCGCACCCTCGCCCTGCTCCCGCCCGAGGCGCTGCCGGCGCTGGTCAAGCTGCTGAGCTCGCCGGACGACGCGAGCCGATTGCTCGGCTTGCGCCTCGCCTGCGTGCTCGGTCCCCTCGCCGGTGGCGTGCGCGAAGCGCTCGAGAAGGCCGCCGCGAGCCACGACCTCGCGATCGCGACGGCCGCACGCGAAGCGCTCGCGATGCTGCCCCGACCGGTCCCCCCGGTTTCGCGACCGACCCGGCGTTGATTCCGCGCGCGCGCGGCGAAAGATCGCCGCCATGCGCATGCTCCTGCCCGCCCTGGCCTGCTGCCTCCCCTCCCTCGCTGCCCAGCAGGGCCTCGCCGCCCGCCTCGGCGAGGTCACGCAGCGCGCCGAGTTCAAGCACGCGACCTGGGGCCTGCTGCTGGTCGACCTCGCGACCGGCGAGGTCGTGCACGAGGAGAACGCCGACAAGCTCTTCGCCCCGGCCTCGACGACCAAGCTCTTCTCGGTCGCGGCGGCGCTGACCGCGTTCGGGGCCGAGCACCGCTTCGTGACGCGCGTCGTGCGCCGCGGCGAGGTCGATCGCGACGGCACGCTGCGGGGCGACCTGCTGCTGCTCGCTGCCGGCGATCCCACGTTCGGCGGCCGGACCGACGCCGAGGGCAGGATCGCCTACACGAGTTCGGACCACATCTACAGCAACGGCAACGAACGTGGGAAGCTGACCGAGCCCGACCCATTGGCCGGTCTCGATGCCCTCGCCCTGCAGGTTGCGAAATCCGGCATCCGCGCGGTGCAGGGCGAGATCGCGGTCGACGATCGCATGTTCGAACCCGAATCCTCGACCGGTTCGGGACCCCGCCGGGTCGTGCCCCTGATCGTCAACGACAACCTGATCGACCTGCTGATCACGCCCACCGTGGAACGCGAGCCGGCCCAGGTCGATTGGCGACCCAGGAGCTCGCTCGTGCAGGTGGACGCCCAGGTCACGACCGGGCCCAAGGGCTCGCCGACCGAGATCCGCGTCGAGACGGCTGCCTACGGCCGCATCGTGGTGCGGGGCCGGCTCGCGCAGGGCCACGCGCCGCTGGTGCGGACCCAGGAAGTCGAGCGGCCGATCGACTTCGGCCGCGGCCTGTGGATCGAGGCGTTGCGCCGCGCGGGCGTCACCGTGCTCGCTTCGCCATTCCATGCGAACCCGCGCCAGGCGCTGCCGCCGCCGGCCGAAATCCACGCCCTGCCCGAGGTCGGCAAGCTCGAGTCCCCGCCCTTCGCCGAGGAGTGCAAGCTCGTGCTCAAGGTCTCGCACAACCTGCACGCCTCGCTGCTGCCGATCCTGCTGGCCACGAAGGCAGGCAAGCGCACGCTGACCGAGGGCCTGC
>CAZSKV010000149.1:0-4386 GCA_964607495.1 uncultured candidatus Brocadiaceae bacterium | reverse complement strand
GCGCGAAGTTCGGCGCCAGCAGGCAGCCGAGCTTGCGCTCCGTCGCGAGCTGACCGAGCTCCTTCTGCCGCGCCGGGGCCAGCCCTGTGGTGCCCGACACCACGTGCACGCCGGCGAGCAGCGCGGTGCGCACGTGCTCGTAGACGTGGTCCGGCGTCGTGAACTCGACCAGCACCTGCGGCTGCTGTGCGCGCAGCGTCCCGCCGAGGTCGTCGGCGCGGCCCGTCGCGGCGACCAGCTGCAGGTCGGGCTCCTTCGCGATCGCCGCGGTGACGACGGCCCCCATGCGGCCGCTGGCGCCGTGCACCTGGACGCGAAGCGTCACGACGCCTCGCGGCGGCCCTGCCACCGCTGCAGCCCGTACTCGAGCAGGCGGGTCAGCAAGGCCGGGAAGGTCAGGCCGTGCGCGCGCGCTGCCTTCGGCAGCAGGCTCGCCTCGGTCAGGCCCGGGATCGTGTTCGTCTCCAGCACGATCGGGCCCTGCGCGGTCATGATCATGTCGGTGCGCGACAGGCCGTCGCAGTCCAGCGCCTCGTGGCAGCGCCGCCCGAGCTGCTGCACTTCCAGGATCTGCGCGGGCGTCAGACCACGCGGGGGCACGATCTCGTCGGAGCCGCCGTCGGCGTACTTGGCCTCGTGCGTGAAGAAGTCGCCACGGCGTGGATAGATCCCGACCGGCGGCAGCGCTTCGAGCTCGCCACCGGAGTTCCCGAGGATCGGCACCGTGATCTCCTCGCCGACCGCCTGTGCCTCGGCAATGAACCTCCCACGCCGATGCCGCTGCTGCTCGACGAAGGCGACGACGTCCGCCTGCGTCGTGCAGCGCATGACGCCGATCGACGAGCCGGAGAGCGCGACCTTCAGGAAGCACGGGTAACCGAGCGTGCGACCGATCGCAATCGCTTCGGCCCTGGCGTCCGCGGTCGCGAGCGGGCGCTCCGGCAGATGGCAGCGCGCCATCGGAATCCCACGGAACGCGAAGCACTCGCGCGTGCGGATCTTGTCCATCGCCACGGCGGAGGCCGCGCAGCCGGAACCGACGAACGGTACGCCGTGCAGCTCGAGCATGCCCTGCACGGTGCCGTCCTCGCCGGATTCCCCGTGCAACGCGGGGAACACGATCTGCGCGGCCGCGTGCTCGAGCAGGAACTCGACCGCGGCCCCGGGACGCAGGGCGCGCATGCCTTCGGTACGGCACGCCGCGTCCGGCAATTGGCCTGGCGCCAGCGGCTGGCGCGCCACCCACCAGAGTCCCTGCTGATCGAGGTGGACCGGCCATGGCACGAAGCGCGTCCGATCGAGATGCCTCAGCACCTGCATTGCCGAACGCAGCGAGACGTCGTGCTCCGGGGAGCATCCGCCCGCGAGAACCGCGACTGTGATCATCGACAGACCCCTCCGCTCGGGTCGGCGGCGGATCCTAGCGGATGACGACCTTGTCTCGCAGCACTCCGGTTGCGGCTGCCGCTCCGAGCATGATCGCCCGGGAATCGTCCTGACTCCGGGCGAAGCGCAAGTGCCTGGTGACGACCGGCGCACACCAGGTGCGCACGAAGGCGACGATCTCCTCGTAGAGACCCGGCCAGGCCTTGTGCAGGACCCCCCCGCCGAGCACGACCGCCGCCGGGTTCAACAGCGTGCAGGCGGAAGCCACGAGGGAGCAGGCGGCGGCGCGCGCCTCGTCGAGGATGCGGTCGGCCCGTGGATCGATCGCGGCGCGGGTGACGATCTGCCCTACCGTCCAGGCCGCGCCGTCCGGGGCCGGACCGAGTTCTTCGGCGGCCCGCGCACACATCGGCCCACCGCCGCAGTACGCCTCGTAACAGCCGGCGCGGCCGCACGCACAGGTGCGTCCTTTCGGCACGTGGATCGTGTGGCCGATCTCGCCGGCCGCGTTGTTGATGCCCTCGTAGGGCCTGCCGCCGACGATCAGGCCGATCCCGATCCCGGTGCCGAAGAAGAGCACCAGCATCGGGTCGCGCCCGCGCGCACGGCCGTGGAAGTACTCACCGACCGCGCTCGCGCGCCCGTCGTTGATCAGCGTCGTCGGCAGGCCGAAACGCCGCTCCAGGTGCTGGGCCAGCGGGAAGCCGTCCAGCGGCAGGTTCGGGCAGTACTCAATCCGCGTGTGGTCCTTGCGGATCACGCCGGCGGTGCCGATCCCGATCGCCCGCGGCTTGCCGGCCGCGGCGGGCGCGGCGGCCAGCACCTCGGCCAGGGCCTGCTCCAGGTTGGCCAGGAAGGGCTTGCGCGCGCGGACGGTCGCGACGCTGCGTTCGGCGACGATGCGCGCCGCCGCGGTGACGAGCGCGAAGCGGCACTTCGTCCCGCCGAGATCGGCACATAGGACGCTCGTTCCCTGACTGGACCTGGGGGGGCGGACCCGCCTCAACCCACGCCTTTCCCGGGCGCGTCGCTCTGGGCTTCCTCGGACAGCGCCTCGAGGATGTCGCCAACCAGCTTGACCATCTCGATGTGCTGGCGCTCGAGGACCATGACCCTCCGGACCAGCTTCTCGAGCACCGGCGGCATGATCGCCTCCAGCGTGAAGTTCTTGATCATGTTGAAGGTCTCGATCCGCGTCTGCTCGTCGAGCTTGTGGAAGTGATAGTGGTAGGCGTTGTTCAGCGCCTCGTCCGTGAAGCGCAGGATCTCCTTCGTCGTCTCGGCGACCTGTTCGTTGCCGTGCGAGATCTTGAAAGCCTCGACCTTGTAGTGATGAAGGATTTCCTTGAAGCGTCGTTTCACGGTTCCACCTTGGCTGGCGGGATGTCGGTTCGGAGTAGCGGGTGAAAGAGCGGTCAGGCCTCGAACCGGCTCAAGGCCACACATGTGTTGTGGCCGCCGAAACCGAGGGCATTGCAGATCGCCGCGTCCACGTGGGCGTCACGGGCCGTGTTGGCGATGTAGTCGAGGTCGCATTCCGGGTCGGGATGCTCGAGGTTGATCGTCGGGTGCACCTGGTGACGCGAGATCGCGAGCGCTGCGGCGGCGACGCCAGCTGCCCCGGCGGCGCCGAGCAGGTGCCCGATCATCGACTTGCTGGACGAGATCTGGAGCTTGCGGACGTGGTCGCCAAACACGCGCTTGAGCGCGAGGGTCTCGGTCTTGTCGTTGAGCTGCGTGCTCGTGCCGTGCGCATTCACGTAGGTCACGCGCTCGGGCGCCAGCTTGCCATCGGCCAGGGCCGCCTGGATCGCGCGCACCGGGCCGTCGGCGTCCTCGCGCGGAGCCGTGATGTGGTAGGCGTCGTCCGTCGAACCGAACCCACGCATCTCGGCGAGGATCGGCGCGCCGCGACGTCGCGCGTGCTCGAGTTCCTCGAGCACGAGCACCACCGACCCCTCGCCCATCACGAAGCCGTCGCGTTCGCGGTCGAAGGGGCGCGACGCCCGCGTCGGGTCGTCGTTGCGGGTCGAGAGGGCCTTGAGCGCGCAGAAGCCGGCGAGGCCCAGGGTCGTGGTCGCAGCCTCCGCGCCGCCGGTCACCATCACGTCGGCGTCCTCCCACTGGATCGCGCGCATCGCCATGCCGATCGCGTGGCTCGAGCTCGCGCAGGCCGACACGGTCGCGAAGTTCGTGCCCTGCAGGCCGAAGTGGATCGCGACCTGGCCCGGCAGCGCGTTGCAGATCATCTTCGGGATGAAGAAGGGGCTCACGCGGTCGGGGCCTCGCTCCATGTAGAGCTCCTTCGTCGACTCGAACTCGAAGATGCCGCCGATGCCCGTGCCCATGATGCAACCGACGCGGGTCAGATCGCACCTGGCGAGATCGAGTCCCGAACGCGAGATCGCCTCCTTGCAGGCGACCAGGCCGAACTGGGTGTAGATGTCGAGCCGCCGCGCCTCGGGCTTCGCAAAGTGCTTCTCGGGCACGAAGCCCTTGACCTCGCACGCGAAGCGGGTCGAGTGCCGGGAGGCGTCGAAGCGGGTGATCGGTCCCGCGCCCGAGACCCCGCCCAGCAACCCATCCCACGTCGAATCGAGGTCGTTTCCGACCGGCGTCAGAGCCCCGATCCCGGTGACGACGACACGGCGCCTGGCCATCGCTCTCAACTCTTGGGCGGTCTCGGCTGCAGGGCAGGGCTCAGCTGAGCTTGCCCTTGATGTAGGTGATCGCGTCGCCGACGGTCTGGATCTTCTCAGCGTCCTCGTCAGGGATGTTGATGTCGAATTCGTCCTCGAATTCCATCACGAGTTCGACCGTGTCCAGGGAGTCCGCGCCGAGGTCGTTGATGAACGACGTGGCGGCGGAGACCTTCTCACGGCTCGTGCCGAGTTGCTCGCAGACGATGTTGATGACTCTTTCTTCGACGTTTTCGACTTTGTTGGACACCTTCGACCTCCTCGACGGAGAACGAACTCTGGTTCGCTTCTGGGTTGAGAC
>CAZSKV010000148.1:0-4005 GCA_964607495.1 uncultured candidatus Brocadiaceae bacterium | reverse complement strand
CTGTCGCCCCGTGGCGGGACCGCGGGGCCCGGCTTGACGGGTCCGAGAGGCGACGGTGCCGGGGGCACAATCGGATTCGGGACCGGGCGCGGACCAGGGTAGAGGCCGCCGTGCGCACTCGCGCTTCCGGCGAGTGCAGCGACGAGCGAGAGCTGGAGACACAGACCGAGGATCGGGCGTGGCGTCATGGTTGTGCGACCTCAGAGGATGTCCAGTACGCCTGTGGCCTGGCTGATCAGCGTCGGCACGGCCGCGCGGTAGTTGATGTCCGCCGCCAGTTTGCAGCTCCAGGGCAGCAGCTCCTTGTCGGCGATGCCGCCGAGGGCCGCGGCCGCGAACGCGCGCGACAGACCGGCCAGGTCCTCGTTGCCGAGCGCGTGGACCAGCGGCGCGATCGAACGCCGGTCGCCGATCTGGCCGAGCGCCGTCGCGAGCGCGCCGAGCTTGGCGACGTTGGTGCCTTCGGTCTCGAGCTGCTCTTGCAGCAGACCGGAGATGCTGTGATCGCCCAAGCGACCGAGGGCGATCGCGGCCTGCTTGAGCAGCGTCGGCTTGCGCACCGAGACGCGCACGACGCGCTCGAGCTCGGGCCGGGCTTCGCGCGCATCCATCAGCGCGAGACCGATGCTCAGGTAGCCCGCGAGTTCCTCCTGGGCCAGGGAGGCCTGCATGCGGGCCACGAGGTCTTCGGCAGCGTCCGTGCAACCTGCGAGGCCGAGGCCGATCGCGAGGGCGCCCTGCAGGTCGGGGTTCTTCGCCGCCTGGAAGGCGCTGCGCAGCATGCGCCCGATCTCCTCGTCGACCGCGCCGCCGGCGTCGCGTGCCCGCCGCGCGAGGACGCCGAGAGCGATCGCCGCCCACTGGCGTTCCAGGGTGCGCGCCTTCTGGAAGTGCTGCACGAGGCGGGCCCGGGCTTCGGCGCCACCGATCTCGCCGAGCGCGATCAGCGCGAAACGGCGTGTCATCGCGTCGTGGGCTTCGCGGGCACAGCGGTCGAGGCTCTCGAGGTGGCCACGGTCCTCGTCGCTGGGTTCGAGCAGCAAACCGAGCGCGATCGCGGCCGACTGCATGCGCGCGGGGGCGACCTTCATGCCCTGATCAAGGTCCAGCTCCTGCACCCAGTGCAGCTTCGCGCGCGCCCGTTCGGGACCCTGACCGCGGCCGAGCAGTTGCGCGATGGCGGGAGCAACGTGGGCCTGGGCGATCTCCTGCGAGCGGCCGAGTTTCCGCCCGGCGAACTCCCAGAGCGCCTGCAGGCATTGCTCGGCGAGCGCGCGTTCGTCTTCCTTGCCGTCGAAGTTCAGCCGCAGCATGCGCATGCCGTTCACCGCCGCGACCTGCAGGTCACGCGCGTGCGCCGAGTCGTTGGCGAGTCCCTGCTGCAGCACCTGGAGGATCCGCTGCTTGCTCGGGAGATCACTGGTCGCATGACCGATGAGTCCGAGGCCGTAGCCCGCGAAGGCGCGGGTGCGGTCGTCGACTTCGCTGCGGGCGCAGAGCTTGCGCCCGTGTGCGTCGTCGCGAAACAGACCGGCCAGGTCGGGGATCGCCTCCTGGCGTTGGCTGATTCCGAGCGCCAGGGCCGCGGTCTCACGGATCTCCTGATCGTGGCTCGCGAGGCGGGCGCGCAGGGCCGGCAACAGGAGAAGATTGCGGCCTTCGTGGTCCTTGCCGATCTTCGCGAGGGCGACGAGGCAGGCGCCGACGATGTCGCGGTTGTCAGTGCCCTGGCTCGCGCTCAACAGCGCTGGCAGCACTTCCTCGAGGATCACGCGCTCGGTCGGGATCTGCGTGTCCAGGGCCTCGGCGGAACCCTGGCCCTGGCCCATGAAGTAGACGTCCGAGCCGGAGACCGGGGAGCTGGTCCGCAGGGCCCGCTTCAGTCCGAGGTAGGCGTCCTTGTTGAACTCCCACCAGAACTGCCAGGCGGTGAGGTCCGCTTCGACGGGACCGCCGGTGCGCGGCCCGCTGCCCGGTCCGAACCCTGGTGCGCCTCCCGTGGTCGGACCGGACCCGGATCCCGGGGAGACCGGATTGCCTGCGCCAGGCATGCCTGGAAGTCCGGGCCCAGGGGTCTTGGGGCCGGCAGGTCCGCCGCCGGTCCGGCCGCGGCCGCCGCCGGCGCCAGGGGGGACCGTGTCCTCGGGTCCGCGGTAGGTGCCACCATGGGCCCACACCGGATCGGCGAGGACACAGAAGGAGGCGAGAGAGAGCGCAGCAAGCGGAAGGAGACGCATCGTGAGTTGCTCCAGCAAGGACTGGCCCATGGGCTGATGTGGGCCGGCCGCATGCAGAGCAATCGCGGTGCCGTGCGCGATTTCGCTGCCGGATGTGCTCGCGGCAGGTGTCGCTGTTTCGCTGGCGTTACCTTTGCAAGCACGCAAGGAGCCGCCGATGCACCGCCGGAGCTGCGGCGATGGTGGCGTAGTGCCGATCACCGGCGAGGCTCGGGAACGGGAACACCGGCTCGCCGCTCCAGGTCGTGAAGCGACCTCCGGCCTCGGTCAATACCAATCCGCAGCCCGCGATGTCCCAGATGCGCCCCTGCTCCTGGACATTGCCATCGAGGCTCCCGCGCACGACATCGCAGAGTTGCACCACCGTGCAGCCGAGCACGCGCACCCGCGCTCCGGTGGCGAGCAGCGACGTCAGGAACGGCACGCGTCGGGCACCTCGGAGCCACTGCACGCCGAGCATCGCGCCATCGTCGAGGCGGCCAGGAGCCAGGCGGACGCGCCGGCCGGCGCGGAAGGCGCCGAGACCGAGGCCCGCCCAGTAGCTCACGTCCTCGGGCCAGCAGTGCAACGCCGCCGCGACCGGTTGGCCATGGTGCAGACAGGCGATCGAGATCGCGTGCACCGGCAGGTTGCGCGCGAAGTTGCTGGTGCCGTCGATCGGATCGACCACCCACACGAGCTCCTGCGCGCCACCGGAGCTACCGCCTTCCTCGCCGAGGAAGCCGTGCTCGGGGTGGTGGCGGGCGAAGAACTCGCGCAGGATGGTCTCGGCCAGGAGGTCGGTGGCGGTCACGAAGTCGCCCTCGCCCTTGCGGCGCATGCGTTGGGGGCGAGAGCGCGCCTGGCGCACGACGGGGACGACGGCCGCGAGCGCCTGCCGCGCCGCCGCCACGAGGCCGCGGCGGCTGGCCGGCGAAAGAGATCGAGAAGGCATGCACTGCGAGATAAAAGGTCGCGCCTGCCCGGTCGAGATCGAAAACCCATGCCCTGGACTCCCTGGACGCTGTGTGTGCGATGCTGGCCGGTGGCGCTGCTCCTGGCCGCCTGTGCCGCACCGCCGCCGAATCCGCCGCCGCCCGCGCCTGCCAGTCGGCCCGGACCGGCAGAAATCGCGGCGCCCGGGACACCGCCTGCGGCACGGACCGAGGCCGACCTTCGCACCCGGCTGGCGGAGGCTGCCGATCCGCGCCCGGCCGCGTTCGCGCTCGTCGATCTGCTGGTGGCGGACGAGCGGCTCTCCGAGGCCGTGGCCGTGGTCGAGGCCGCGCAGCAGCGCCGACCCGCCAAGGAGCTCGCGCTGCTGCGCTGCCGCCTGCTCTTCGATCTCGCCCGCTTCGAAGTGGCGGCGCACGAGCTCCGGTTCCTGATCGCCACGAGCCCGGAACCCCGGCTGCGATACGAACTCGCGGAGGCCGAGCGCGCGCTCGGCCACCTCGACGCCTGCGCGATGGAACTCGAACACCTGCTCACCGAGGACCGCGCGACGGAGTTCGTGCAGCAGCGCCTCGAGGTGCTGCAGCAGATCGCGAAAGAGGTGCGCGAGGAACTCCGGGCGGGCAAGCGGCTGTCCTGGTCGGCGAAGGAACTGCTGGCGACCCTGCGTGGCTCTCCGTCGGTGACGCGGCGCCTGCACGCGCTCGACACGCTCGCCCTCGAGGGCGGGCCGGCGGCGACGCGTGGTCTGCAACTCGCGCTCGCGGATGCCGAGCCGTCCGTGCGGGCCCGCGCGCTGCGGATCTACGTGCAGGCGGCCGACGAACCGCTCACG
>CAZSKV010000147.1:0-1586 GCA_964607495.1 uncultured candidatus Brocadiaceae bacterium | reverse complement strand
CTTCGCGCGCGCCGTCTCCGCCGGATTCGCGGTCGTCCCGGGCACGACCCGCGAGAGCGTCGACCTGCAGCTCGGCGCGGCAGGCAGCATCCAGGTCCAGGCCCAGGCCGCCGGCATGTTCACGGGCGTGCGCGCGACCTGCATGCAGGCGGACGGCACACCCGAACCCGGCGTGCCGCAGGTGCTGCAGGTGCTGCGCCGCGGCGCGGTCACGCTCGAAGGTCTGCGCCCCGGGCGTTGGCAGGTCGAGATCGTCGGCCAGGGTGGTCCGATCGGTGCGGCGAAGTTCGCCGATGTCGTGGCCGGAGAGGCCGCGAGCCTGAAGTTCTGAGCCGGAGGGGCCGGCTCAGTGCGGGCGGTGGGCATCCCACCAGGCGCGGATCTTGCGCACGGCCTCCGCGCGCACGTTGGCCTCGGCCCCGGCGCTGAAACCCGTACCCTGCAGGTCGAAGCGCCGGTACGGGAACAGGCTCGGCAGCAGCATTCCGAGCGACTGCTCGGCGGCGCTGCGGACTCCGAGATCGGTGGCCTCGAGACCGTCGAGCAACGCGGGCACGGCCTGCGGCGTGCGGAACCGGCCGAGCACGCGCATGGCTTCGGCCTGGTGCGTGCCTTGCATCTTCGCGAGCTCGAGCACGCGCGGCAGGCCGGAGAGGTCGTCGTTCTTGCGCAGCGTGTCGGCGGCGTTCAGGGCCACCTCCGGCTCCTTGGCGGCGAGCATGCGCGCGAGTGCGCCCGCGGGCATGCTGATGCCGCGCTTCTGCAGGGCATCGAGCGCGGCCTTCGCGATCTTGGCGTCGGCGTGGGTGGCGAGCTTGCGGATCATGGGCAGGTGCTGATCGGAAGCGTGCTTGCCGAGCAGGCCGAGCGCGATCTCGACCTGGTAGGCGAGGGTCGCGTTCGCCGCAATCTCCGCCAGCGCGTTGGTGATGCTGTCCGGCAACGCACTCGCGGCCAGCAGGTATCGCTGCAGGCGGCTCAACAGGCTGCCGCCCTGCGCCATCAGCGCGGTGGCGATCGCCGCGGCTTGCGCGCCGTCGCCCTTGGCGAGCAGGAAGGCCGCCGCCAACGCGCGCGTGTCGGCGCCGGCCGCCGGCGCGGCGAGCAGCGCGGCCGCTGCGGGCTTCGCGTCGGGATGCTCGTTCTGCAGCAGGTGGCCGAGGGCGGCGTCGAGCACGTTTGCATCGGCCGCCGGCGTGACCAGGGCCGCGACCGCCGCGCCGATCCTGGCGTCGGTCAGACCGTAGAGCCGGTAGATCATCGCGGTCCGGGTCGTGCTGTCGACGTCCGTGCGCGCGAGCGCCTGGGTGATCGGGTCGACCAGGGTGCGGTCGCCCGCGCGCAACAACACGGCGGCGGCCCCGAGTTGCAGGAACGGCGCCTTCGCGCGCAGCAACTGGCGCAAGGCCGGGTGCTCGACCTCCGGTGGGTAGCCCTGGAGCAGCGACAGGCCGAAGCTCTGGCCCTGGTGCGCCATCCGCGGCAGGGCCTCGACCAGCAGCGGCACGAGCGCGGGCGAGCGCTCGCGCTGCAGCGCGAGGTAGGCCTGGTAGCGGCGCTGGGAGTCGGTGTCGTCGGCGAGCTGT
>CAZSKV010000146.1:0-3724 GCA_964607495.1 uncultured candidatus Brocadiaceae bacterium | reverse complement strand
ACACCTCTTTGTGCGAGTAGAGCGAGTTGACGACGATCGAGAGGACTTCGTTGACCTCTGCCTGGAACGAATGGGTCGCGGGATTCTGGGTCATCGCAGGGGGGATCGGGGGGATTCGGGGGCGAAGAGTATGCCCGCTGCTCAGCGTGCGCGCGTGCGGAACTTCACGTGCACGGGCTGCAGCCTCTCCCCCTCGGTGCTGCGGAAGCTGTCGTACTTGCCGCGGTTGAGCCAGAGCTCGTACTCCCAGTCGGGGCGGAGCTCGACCGGGATCGTCAGCACCTTGCGCGCCGCGTCGTAGGACGGCTTGCCCTGCAGCTTCGGGAAGTGCTCGCCGCCGCCGACGACCGCCCACATCTGGTCCTGCATCGGCCGGTCGAAGGTGATCACCAGCGCCGCGAGCCCGGGGTCCACGTCCTGCTGGCCGTTGGCCGGCGTCATGCCGGCGACCTTGGGTTTCTTCGCCATCGCCGCGGCCAGCTTGGGCGCGTATTCGCTGAAGAAGAGCGCGAGCCGCGGTGCGAACGCGTCGAGCGTCGGGTACTCGCTGCGCGTCTGCTCGTACTCCGCGAGCAGGGCCGCGAGCTCGCCGGTCCACAGGAACGAGCGCTCGTGTTCGTAGGCGACGGCCTCGCGTGCGGCCTGCTCGCCCTGCACGCTGGCCGCGTAGCGCACGCAGCAGGCGCGCACCAGCGACTCGCAGAGCAGCGTGCGCGCGTTGGCATAGGCCTGCTCCCGCATGGCCGCGGCGACGTGGACGTAGATCTGCTCGGCTGCCGGCAGCAGCTCGCGCAGGTGCGCGTCGACGACCGGATTGCAGTACGAGTGGCAGAACTCGTGGATCAGGGTCGGCACGACCTTGGCGTCGAAGGCCGGCATGCCGGCCGCGTCCGTCTGCCAGCAGCCGAGGATCGCGAAGAGCTCCTCGCCCTGGGCGAGCTTCACGCTCGGCCCATAGTTGTTCGGACCGTTCAGGAGCCCGAGCACGAGCTGGAAGCGCGCGCCCGGGCGCGGACCGAAGAAGCGGTCGTACCAGCCGAGGTCGGCGTGCTCGGCGAGCACCTTCTGCATCTGCGCCACGGCGTGGGCGTAGAGGTCAGCCTGCGCGGCGAAGAACGCCTTGCACCGGCTCTTGTCCGCGAAGTCACGCAGGTGGCCGAGGAACGTCCGTGCATCCGCCGTCGTCCAGCGGCTGTCGAGGCGCTCGGGACGCGGCTCGGAGGGCCCGCGCAGGCCGAGCGTGTCGAGGCCGTCGAGGTGCACGGCCATGCTCGCGACGGCGTCGTAGCCGACGCCGCTGCGCGTGCGCAGGCGCCGCGCGAGCTGGACGACCGCGTGGTCCTTGCAGGGCGCGAAGTGGGCGTCGACCGCTTGCGCGTACTTCTCGACCTTGGCGCGCGAGTACTCGGGGTTGCCGGCCAGGCGGAACACGATGCTCAGCAGCTCGATCCGCGGATCGACCCGGATGTCGATGGCCGGGGCAGACGGCTGTTGCGCGCAGAGCGTCACCCCGGTGAACGCGAGAGCCAGGAGCGCCGGGCCAGGTGGGTTGCGAACCATGGCCCGATCGTAGCCAGGGCCCGCGCCGCGTGGACCCCGCGTGCCCGCGCGGGCTGCCCGTCAGGGATCCTGGGATGTGGGCGCCTGGGTGTCGATCAGCTTCGGCACGAGACTGATCGCCCACGCGACGCCGATGCCGAGGATCGTCTCGATCAGCCGGTAGTACGCGTACGACCATGCCTCGTCGCGGTACGTCAACATCACGATGCCGCAGATGTAGCCGCCGACCTTGGCCGCCTCCTGCATCCGGACCAGGTTGCAGACCAGCATCGCGAGGAGCACGCCGAGGCCGACCGTCCACGGCCCCGGAGTGAGGAGCTGGCAGAGCGTGGCTCCACAGACCGCTCCTACCAGCGTCGCGACCAGGCGTCGCCAGCCGAGTGCGGTGGTCTGGGCTGCCGACAGGTCGGTGACGATGACCGCGGCCAGGAAGGAGTAGATCGGGTACTCGAGGGCGAAGGTCTGCGCGAGCAGGAGCGCGAGCCCGGCGCCGACCGCAGCCCGTACCGAGAGCTGCAGCCTCTCGAGGTGCGGCCCCGGGATCATGGCCGGGAACGCTGCGACAGGTCGAACCGCAGCAGATCGTGCGCGAGCACGGTTGCGCCAGAAAAGGTGCTGCGTGCCTCCGCCAGCAGATCGTGTCCCGCGCACTCGGGATAGAAGTGGGTCAGGCAGAGCGTGCGGCAACCGGCGCGCGCCGCGTGCTCCCCGGCGAGCGCCGGGGTCAGGTGTCCCGGTGTGCGCAGGGCCCCCGGAAACGCGGCCTCGCAGACGAAGAGATCGACGCCGCGCGCGACCTCGACCAGTCCTTCGCAGACATCGGCGTCGCCGCTGAAGGCGACCGCGTGTCCATCCCCGTCCTCGAGACGATACGCGAGGCTCTGCGCCGTGTGTGTGACCGGGACCGCCGTGACCGCGAGGTCCTCGATCCAGAAGCGGCCAGGCGCCAGCTCGTGCAGGTCGAGCCCCACCTCGCGCGGTGCGAGCCACGGCCAGGCCGCGGTCAGGTGGGCGACGAACGCGGTGAGCCCGGGCGCGCCGAACACCCGCAGCGGCGGCCGCCCGGCGTAACGCGGCGAGCGCAGCGCGAACAGCAGGGCCGCGAGGTCCGCACAGTGGTCGGTGTGGTAGTGGGTCAGAAGCACGGCATCGATCGCCTCGGGTCCGACGCCGATCTGGGCCAGGCGACGCAGGCAGCCAGGGCCGAGGTCGACGACCACGTCGGCCACTCGCGAACGCACGTGGCAGCATGCGGGAAAGCGCGCGAAGTCCGGCACCGCCGTGCCCGAACCGAGGATCGTGATGCGCATCGCGGCACCGGATCCTACGCTCTGGGCATGACAGCCCGCATCGCCCGGCTGCACGCATTCTGGCGTGAGGACCTCTGGCGGCTCGATCTGCGCAAGGTTCCGCGTTGGCAGGCCTTGGCGGTCGGCAGTGCGCGCGTCGGCATCTACACGGCCCGCTCGTTCGGGCGCGAGCTCGGCGGGATCCGCGCGGCCGGTCTCGCGCTGATGACGCTCCTGTCGCTGGTCCCCTTGCTCGCGCTCGTGTTCGCGGTCGCCAACGGCTTCGGCTACGCGCGGACCCTGCAGGAGGGGATCGCCGCGCGCAAGCAGGGACTGCCCGCGGAACTACAGGACGCGATCACCTGGATCGAACAGCTGGTCGCGCGCACGAACTTCTCGGCCATGGGGGCCGTGGGCACTCTGGTCCTCGCCTGGGCGGCCTTCTCGCTGTTCATCAACACCGAAGAGGCGCTGAACCGCGTCTGGAAGACGAAGCGCAACCGCCCGTGGATCCGCCGGCTGACCGACTTCGTCGCGCTCGTGGTGTTCGTACCGGTGCTCGTGATCGGCTCGATCTCGCTCTCGTCCTTCCTCGAGGGCGCCGACGTCGCCGGCCTGCGCCGCAGCCATGCCTGGCTCGACGAGCTGTACACGACCGGGCTCCGGTTCGTGCCGCACGTGCTGCTCTGGCTCGCGTTCACCGGCATCTACAAGCTGATGCCGAGCGCCCAGGTGTTCTGGCGGTCCGCGATCGTCGCCGGCATGCTCGCGGGCTCGACCTGGGTGGTCGTGCATCGGCTGTACCTGCACTTCCAGGTCGGGGTCGCGCAGGCGAACGCGATCATCACCGCGGGTGTCGCGCCGCGCACCGTCGC
>CAZSKV010000145.1:0-5230 GCA_964607495.1 uncultured candidatus Brocadiaceae bacterium | reverse complement strand
GCTCGACCCCGAGCTCGATCGCGCGCATGGTCTTCTGCACGGCGTAGGCGCGCACCTTCGGGTCGTGGGCCGTGAACGCGCCGTCCTTGAACACAGGATCCGAGAACAGGTTGGTCGTGGCCATCGGCACCACGAGGCCGTGATCCCGCAACGCCTGCTTGAACTCGCGCACGATCGCGTCGCGCTGCGCCGCGGTCGCGTCGATCGGCACGAGATCGTTGTCGTGGAAGTTCACGCCATAGGCACCGACGCGCGCGAGGAGCTCGACGAGCTGCACCGGCGACTGCCGCTCGCGGACCGGACCGCCGAAGGGATCGGCGCCGCGGTTGCCGACTGTCCACAGACCGAACGTGAACTTGTGCGCTTTCTCGGGCGCGTAGGGATCGCTCATGGGGGTGGTTGCGTAGCAGGTTCCGTGGGTTCCTCGACCGTGACCAGGCACTCCTTGACGCCGCGGCCCTGGATCGCCGTGACCTCGAAGCGCAGACCGAGCTCGTGCACGGTGTCGCCGACCTTGGCCGGCCGATCGAGCAGCATCAACACGAGCCCACTGACCGTGTCCGCGTGCTCGTGCGCCAGGGTGCGGCCGAGGGCTTCGCCGAGTTCGTCCAGGCGCATCGTGCCGGCGACGTGGCTGCCGCCGCCCAGGTCGACCCGCGCGTGCGGCTTGCCGGCCTTGCCTTCGTCGATCTCGCCGACGACCTCCTCGAACAGGTCCTCGATCGAGACGACGCCGGCGGTGCCGCCGTGTTCGTCCATCACTACCACAATGTGCGCCTTCTCGCGGCGCAGGATCTGCAGCACCTTGTCGAGACGCGCGGTCTCCGGCACGAAGGGCACCGGGCGGATCATGTCGACGCCGACCGGGACCGCGTCGCGCAGGCACTGGATCAGGTGGCGCGCGTGCACGGTCCCCATGATGTGGTCGAGGTCGCCCTTGTAGACCGGGAAGCGCGTGTGGAGCGAGCTGCCGATCACGCCCTGCAGCTCGTCCGGCGGACACCCGAGCGGGATCCCGTGGATGCGCACCCGCGGCACCATCGCCTCGCTCGCGGTCCGCTCGCCGAACTCGAACAGATCCTGCACGACGCGGCTCGACTCCGGATGCAGCAGGCCGCCCACCTGGCTCTCCTCGATGATCTCGGCGAGCTCTTCGGTCGAGTAGTAGCGCGACACGGAGGCCTCGTGGCGCGGGATGCCGAGCAGGCGCAGCACGAGATAGCCGACGCGTTCGAGCACGAACACGAACGGCGCCAGCAGGGTGCCGATCGCGAGCATCGGCGGCATCGTCCACAGCGCGACGCGTTCCGGCCGGCCGAGCGCGAGCGTCTTCGGCACCATCTCGCCGATCACGACGTGCAGGTAGGTCATCAACCCGAGCGCGATCCCCGAGGCAGCGCCGTGCGCGAGCACGTGGCTGCCGTCGCCGAGCTGCGCGAACGCGGTCTTCAGGCGCTCGGCCAGCGCATGCTCGCCGTACATGCCGAGCGCCAGGCTCGCGATCGCGATGCCGAGCTGCGTCGTGGCGATGAAGCGGTCCTGGCGCCGCGAGTCCTCGAGCACCTGGTGCACGCGCCATGCGGTCTTGTTGCCCTGGTGCGCGAGCCGCTCGATCGCCGTGCGCGGGGCCCCGAGCAGGCCGAACTCCGCGGCCACGCACAGCGCGTTGATCGCGATCAGGACCGCGATCACCAGCACCATCAGCAGGCCGGACATCAGTCGGCCTCCTTGCGCGGGCGCGGCGTCACGAGCACGCTCGCGACGCTGCCGCCGCGCATGCGCTCGACGACGACCTTCGCCCCGTCGATCGTCACGCTCTCACCCGGCGTCGCGTAGTGACCCAGCATGTCGAGCACGTGCGTGCCGACCGTGACCGCGCGTCCGCGCCAACGCGTGCCGACGAAGGGGCCGGCATCCTCGAGGCGCATCGTGCCGGGCAGCCGCACGCGGCCGTTGGGCAGCCGCTCGGGCTGGGTCTCGAACGGCTCGTCCGGCGCGCCGAACACCTCGGCGAGCACGTCTTCGAGCGTCACGAGCCCCTTGACCCGGTCCTGCGCGTCGACCACGAGCGCGAGCTGGGAGCGGCGTTCGCGCAGCCGGCGGATCAGCTGGTCGGAGGGCATCGTCTCGGGCACGACCACGGTCTCGTGCAGGACGCTGCGCAGGTCCTGGATCGAGCCTCTCTGCAGCAGGTGCTGCAGCAGCTCCTTGCAGTGGGCGACCCCCAGCACGCGGTCGAGCGTGCCTTCGTAGACCGGAATCCGCGTGAAGCGCGAGCTCAGCACCGCGTGCAGGAGGCCGTCGAACCCGCGCGCGACGTCGACGGCGACCAGACGCTCGCGCGGAACCATCAGTTGCGCGACCGTCCGCCCCGAGAGCCGCAGCGCGCGTTGCAACCGCCGCTCCTCCTCGAGGTCGATCTCGCCCGCCTCCCGGCTGTCGGTCAGCAGCAGGTCGATCTCCTCCGCCGAGTGGATGTGCCGCGTGCGGGTCCGCGGCGCCCGGATCAGGCGCAGCAGCGCGTCCGCGCTGCCCTGGAACACCGCGAGCAGCCAGCCGGTCGCCTTCAGGGTCCAGAGCACCGGCAGTACGGTGTAGATCGCCGTGCGATTCGGGTACTGCAGCGCGAGCGACTTCGGCACCTGCTCGCTGATCACGACCTGCAGCGCGGTCACCCCGAGCAGCACCGCCAGGGTGGCGGTCGAGTGCGCCGCGGCACCCTCGAGGCCGGCCAAGCCCTCGAACACCGGCCGCAGCGTCTCGGCGAGCTCGGCTTCGCAGTAGGCCCCGGCGCCGAGACTCGCGATCGTGATGCCGAGCTGGCAGGCCGAGATGTAGCGGTCGAGCTGGCGGCTGTCCGCGAGCACCGGCAGCAACCTGGCCGCCAGCCGGCTGCCGGCCTCCGCCCGCTGGCGCACGCGGCTGCGCCGGGCGCTGACTGCCCCGAACTCGGCTGCCGCGAAGAGCGCGTTCAGCAGCAGCAACAGGACGAGCACAAGGACGGTCGTGACCGACATCAGCAGGGCGGAGGACTATAGCGAGCCGGCGTGCCCGCTCACTGCCTGGGCCGGAACACCGCGATCTTGCCGGTACCGTCGAGCTTCGGCCCGCCGAGCAGTTCGAGGCAATAGGGGATCGCGGCGAACACCGCGTCGAGACAGACGCGGATCGAGTCCGGTTTGCCCGGCAGGTTGACGATCAGGCAGGAACCGAGGCTCGCGGCCGTCTGCCGCGAGAGGATCGCCGTCGGCACCCCGGCCTGCCGCGACGCGGCGCGCATCGCCTCGCCGAAGCCGGCGAAGAACTTGTCGCAGACGTCGGCCATCGCCTCGGGCGTGACGTCGCGCAACGAGGGTCCAGTGCCGCCCGTGGTGCACACGAGGCAGCAGCGCGCCGCGAGCTCGCGCAGCGCCTGGCCGATCCGCGGCCGCTCGTCCGCGACCAGCCGGCGCTCGTACTCGCACTCGGTCGCGATGTACTCGCGCAGGACCTGCTCGATCGCGGGCCCGGACTTGTCGGCGTAGATGCCGGCGGACGCGCGGTCCGAGATCGTCAGGATGCCGATGCAGGGACGCATCCCCGGGGTGGTGCGCGCGGGCTCGACCATGTTGGTGGCTCAGCCCGCCCCGCCGCGTCCTTCCCGCACCGGCTCGGTGCAGAGGGTCGCCTGCAGGTAGTCGCGGTTCATGCGCGCGATCACGCCCACCGAGATCTCCTTGGGGCACGCGGCCTCGCACTCGTACTGGTTCGTGCAGTTGCCGAACCCCTCCTGGTCCATCTGCGTGACCATCGCCATGGCCCGGCGCCCCCGCTCGGCCTGACCCTGCGGCAGGTGGCCGAGGTGGCTGACCTTGGCGCCGACGAAGAGCATCGCGGAGGCGTTCTTGCAGGCCGCGACGCAGGCGCCACAGCCGATGCAGGCCGCCGCATCCATCGCGCGGTCGGCGGCCTCCTTGGGCACCGGGACCGCGTTGCCGTCCGGCGCCGAACCGGTGTTGACCGACACGAACCCGCCCGCGGCGACGATCCGATCGAAGGCCGAGCGGTCGGTGACCAGGTCGCGCAGGACCGGGAACGGCCGCGCGCGCCACGGTTCGACATGGATCGTCGCGCCGTCGCGGAAGCTGCGCATGTGCAGCTGGCAGGCCGTCGTCCCGGCATGCGGCCCGTGCGGGCGCCCGTCGATCACGAGCGAGCACATGCCGCAGATGCCCTCGCGGCAGTCGTGGTCGAATGCGACCGGCTCCTCACCCTTCTGGATCAACTGCTCGTTCAACACGTCGAGCATCTCGAGGAACGACATGTCGGGACTGACCCCCTGCATCGGGTAGGTCACCATGCGTCCGGGGTCGTTCGCGTGCTTCTGCCGCCAGATGTGCAGTGTCAGCTGCATGAGTTCGTGGCTCACTTGGACTCCCTCGCTCACTTGTAGCTCCGCGTGGCGAGCTGCAGGCTCTCGAACACCAGCGGCTCGGTGTGGCGGACCGGCTGCTTGTCCTCGCGCGTGAACTCCCATGCCGCCACGTGGCAGAAGTTCCGGTCGTCGCGCTTCGCCTCGCCGTCCTCGGTCCTGTGTTCGAGGCGGAAGTGCCCGCCACAGGACTCCTCGCGCGTCAACGCATCGCGGCACATCAGTTCGGCGAACTCGAGGTAGTCGGCGACGCGCCCGGCCATCTCGAGCATCTGGTTGAGTTCGCCCGGTCCGCCGAGCACCCGCACGTCGCTCCAGAACTCCGCACGCAGCTCGGGGATCTCCCGCAGCGCCTGCTCGAGACCCTGGCGATCGCGCGCCATGCCGCACTTCTCCCACATGATCTTGCCGAGCCGGCGATGGAAGCGGTCGACGCTCTGCTTGCCCTGGATCGCGAGCAGCTTGCCGAGCCTGCCGCCGACCTCCGCTTCGGTCCGCGCGAACTCGGGTCGTTCGGCCACGACGCCGCCGGCCTTCTGGCCCGCGAGGTAGTCGGCGATCGTGTAGGGCAGCACGAAGTAGCCGTCGGCCAGCCCCTGCATGAGCGCCGAGGCACCGAGCCGGTTGGCGCCATGGTCGGAGAAGTTCGCCTCGCCGAGCACGAAGAGTCCGGGCACCGTGCTCATCAGGTTGTAGTCCACCCACAACCCGCCCATCGTGTAGTGCACCGCCGGGTAGATGCGCATCGGCATCTGGTAGGGGTTCTCGGCCGTGATCTTCTCGTACATGTGGAACAGGTTGCCGTAGCGCTGGCGGATC
>CAZSKV010000144.1:0-2068 GCA_964607495.1 uncultured candidatus Brocadiaceae bacterium | reverse complement strand
AGAGCAGTGCCGCAGGCCGCGTGACCTACGTGCATCCCGAGTTCGCTGACGCCCTGCCGGACTGGATCAAGCCGTGAGAACCCTGCTCAGAACCCAGTTGCTCGCCTTCGCCTGTCTCGCCCAGCTCGCCGCACAGACGAGTCAACCTGCTGCCAGGACCGCGAGCTGGCCGAAACTCGACGGCAAGCAGCAGGCGCGCGTCGAGAAGGTGTTCGAGAACATGGCTCGCCCCGACGAGGCCTTGCGCACGGCCGCCGAGCAGGAGCTCGCCGCGTTCGGCGCCGGGGCGGCGCCCCTCTGCCTGCAGCGGCTCTCGGATTTCCCGACCAACATCAATCCCGGGCTCTACCGCGTGCTCGACCAGGTCACGGTCGCGGAGCACGCGCCGCTGCTCACGAGCTGGGCCAAGGACAAGCGGCGCGCGATCCGCTTCTGGGTGGTCGAGAGGCTCGCGCGGTTCCACGATCGCGGCTCCGAACCGATCCTGCGCGCCGCGACGAAGGAGAAGGATCCGGAGATCGCGTTCCGGGCAGCGCTCGGGCTCGTGGCCCTGGGCGACGTGGCCGCGCTCGATACCGTGTTCGCGCGCTGCGAGGAGCAATGGGCCGAGTACGGGACGTTGACCCTCGAGATCGTCGCGCCCGGCCGCAGCCAGGGCCTGGCCGACGCCGTGTTCGGCCGCGGGGAGAAAGGCGAGGCTCGCACGCGCATCACGGCGCTGCGCTTGCTGCGGGCCCTCGGCACGCCGAGCCTGACCTCCAAGCTCAAGCCGTTGCTCGACTCCGAGGACCACACGATCAAGAAGGAGACGATCAACGCCCTGCGCGTGATCGTCGACCGCCAGCCGCCGCTCGAAGAACTGTCGGTGTTCCAGGAGATCGAGATGGCCGCCGAGTGGAAGAAGAGGATCTGAGATGCGTCCCGTGCTGCTGCTGCTGATGGTCCTCGCCGCCGGGCTGTGCGGCCAGGACAAGCCGAAGCTGCCGCCCTGGCGCATCGATCCGTACACCAAGAACGACCCCAAGGCGCTCGCGGCGATGGGCTATGTGAGCTTCGCGCCGATGCCGTTCGGCCAGCGCGGCAGCAAGGTCTGCACGACCGAGGACATCGACAAGCACCTGAGCTACGAGCGGATCCTCTGGGTCGAGACCCCGCACTTCCGGATCGGCACCGCGCTCCCGGAGTGGATCGTGCCGGTAGAGCCCGACACGCGCGCGAAGCTGCGCGAGGAGATCGGCCGGCTGCAGAAGAAACTGCCGAAGTTCGAGCCGAAGACCATGCGGCTCGATCCGTGGCTGCGCCTGCACCTGATCGCGCAGCGTTGCGAGGACATCTATGCGGCGACCCAGGACCTCTTCGGCGTGAAGGACTCCGACTTCCCGATCGACAAGTCGAAGGTCATCGCCGGCCAGGGCCGGTACATGGGTTATGGCCCGTTCCTCGGGATGGCGGAGAAGTACCTGCTGCTCGTGTTCGACAAGTCCGGTTCGTACCAGGACTACCTGAAGAACTTCGTCGGCCGCGTCACGAAGTACGAACAGCGCTGGCACTTCAAGGAGAGCGGGTCGCTGATCTACGTGCTGCCCTGCGATCTCGACCAATACGACCTGCGCCACGACACCGATCTGCACACCGACATCGCACATGGACTCAGCCATTCGCTCTCGGACGGGTTCCGGCACTACTCCTACGACTTGCCGGTGTGGTTGACCGAAGGCCTCGCGCACTGGTACTCGCGCCGGATCAGCGCCCGCGTGATGTGCTTCTGCCAGAACGAGAGTTCGGCCGCCGACTTCAAGCGCATCGAGAAATGGCCGGTCGAGACGCGGCGCTACATCGCCTCGGGCAAGGGTGCGACCTTCAGCGAGGCGATCGGCTGGCGCGACTTCAGCCAGTTGAAGTTCGAGGACCACGTGCTGGCGTGGTCGCGGATCGACTTCCTGATGAGCTTCGGCAAGGAGAAGTTCTCGGCCTACATGTTCGAGGTGAAGGGCCGCGTCGACGCCAACTGGTCACCGGACACGACCGACATCGTCGGCGCCTCGCGCGACGCGCTGCAGAAGGTCTA
>CAZSKV010000143.1:0-2079 GCA_964607495.1 uncultured candidatus Brocadiaceae bacterium | reverse complement strand
CTGGCCGGCGAGCAGCGCGTCGACCGCGGCCTGGACGTAGTTCTTCGCGTCCTTGCCCTTCACGTCGCGCTGGTCGTCGTCGAGCGCGCCCGAGTAGCGGAGCACGCCCTTCTGGTCGATCACGAAGCAGTGCGGCGTGGTCTTGGCCTGGAAGCGCGCGCTGATCGTGTTGCCATGATCGAGTGCGATGCCGAAGGGCACGCCCTTGTCGCTGATGTGCTCGCGGATCTTCCCGTAGCCGACGTCCTTGCCCGGCTTCTCCGGCGCCGTGCCGAGTTCGTCCTGGTTGGCGTTGATGCCGAGCACCACGACGTCCTTGCCGGCCCAGGCCTTGGTCATCTTGATCAGCTTGGGTTCGGCGGCCACCAGGGCCGGACACTTGATCGACCAGAAGGCGATCGCGAGGACCTTGCCCTGGTAGTCCTTGAGGGTCTTGGTGTTGCCGTCGAGGTCCTTGAGTTCGAGCGCGGCATCGACGGGCTTGCCGACTTCGAAGTGCGCTGCAGCTGGCTGCGGCGCGGGCTTGGCTGCTGGCTTGTCCTGCGGCGCAGGGTCCCCGGTCTGCTGGGCCGAGAGCACAGCGCCGAGGGAGAGCGGCAGGAGCCAGTGGGTGAAGGTCATGGTCATGGCCCGCCTATTACGCCAGGAAGCGGGCCCGCAGCGGTAGGGCCCTGCACTTTTTTCATCCCGGTGCCTCCCGGGCTACCCTCGCCGGAACGACCCCTCGGTCACGGCGGGCAGGTGGCACTGGATGCAGCGCTCGCGTTCGGGGTGCGACGTGCGGATCTCGGCGCGCGCCGCAGGACCGGTATGGCAGGAGCTGCAGTTCTCCCGCAGCAGTTGCTGGTGGGGCATGACCGGCGGCGCGAACGCGTGCAGACGCTCGCCCTTGCGCAGGTCCTGGGCGAGCCCGGTGAAACGGTTGTCGCGGAACGTGGCCGCGGTCTCGCGGAACACGTGGCATTGCGTGCAGCGCGCGAGCAGGCCCGGGGTCTTCGACTCCGCGTGCGGCGACGGCGGCGCGAATCCCATTCCCTGCACCTCGATCCCGCGCTCGTCGTGGCAGGAGCTGCAGGCGGCACCGACCGGCCGGTGCGGGATCACCGGCGGAGCACCATCGAAGGCCCGCCGCGTCGCGCGGATCGCCGCCGCCGTCGGCACGCCTCCGGCCGTGGGACCGGCCTTGGTCTGCTGCTCGGGACTGCAGGCGCAGAGCAGCACGCCCAGCGCGAAACCCAGGCCGCGGCGCGGGTTCATGGCGCGATCCGTTCGACCCGGACCGCGCACTTCTTGTAGTCCGGCTCCTTGCTGATGTTGTCCATCGCGTCGAGCGTGAGCACGTTCACGAGCCGCGCCTCGTCGAAGAAGGGCACGAAGAGCGAACCGCGCGGCGGCTTGCCGCGTCCGTCGATCGCGACGGTCAGCACCACTTCGCCACGGCGGCTCGTGACCCGGACGCGGTCCCCGGCGTGGATGCCGAGTTCCTGCGCGTCGGCGCGGTTCACTTCGACGTAGGCAGCCGGCGCGGCCTGGTGCAGCTGGCGGACCCGGCGCGTCATCGAGCCGGTGTGCCAGTGCTCGAGGATCCGGCCCGTGCAGAGCCAGAACGGGTACTCCGCATCGGGCACCTCGGCCGGCGGCTGGTAGGGTCGCAACCACAGGGCCGCCTTCTCGCCGAAGCCCTTCGCCTTGTAGAAGTGGACGCCCTTCGGCTTCTTCACGTAGGGGTCGTGCCCTGCCGCATAGCGCCAGCGCGTTTCCTTGCCGTTCACGACCGGCCAGCGCAGGCCGCGCGTGCGCCGCAGCTCGTCGTAGCTCGCGAGGTCCTTGCCGTTGCCGAGCGTGAACTTCCGGTACTCCTCGTACATCGGCTCGTGCCAGTCACCGTCCGCCCAGGGGAAGAGCTTGCCCATCCCCATCGCCTTCGCGACCGCGATGATCTGCCAGGCGTCCTCCTTGGCTTCGCCCGGCGGCTCGACCAGCTTGCGCCAATGCTGCGTGCGGCGCTCGGTGTTGCCGAACACGCCCTCGCGTTCGACCCAGGCCGCCGAGGGCAGGATCAGGTCGGCGATGTCGGTG
>CAZSKV010000142.1:0-5513 GCA_964607495.1 uncultured candidatus Brocadiaceae bacterium | reverse complement strand
GCCTTCGCGGTCGCCGCGGCGCACACGAACACGCCCGAGCCGTTCTTCCCCGCGGTGAGGCCCAGGAACTCGAGCTCGCGGTAGCTCTTGCCGACCGTGTTCGGGTTCACGAGGGCCTCTTGCGCCATCTGCCGCACGCTCGGCAGGCGGTCGCCGGGCTGCAGTTCGCCGCGCGCGATCGCATCGGCGACCGCGGCGACGAGCTGCTGCGACGGGGGTTCCGCAGCGTGTGGATCGACGCGCCAGTTCACGACCGTCCCATCGGACTAGGACGGTGGGGAGCTTGAGCCACGCTTCCGGTTCAGAGCCGCCACTTCCGCATCAGCGCCTGGAAGTAGGCGATGTTGTGGATGCTGAGCAGCACGCCGCAGAGCATCTCGTCGCAGACCGCGAGATGCCGCAGATAGGCCTTCGAGAACCGGCGGCAGGCATAGCACTCGCAGCCGGGGTCGAGCGGCGTCGGATCCTCGGCCCATTGCGCGTTGCGCAGCTTGATGCGCCCGGCGGCGGTGAAGGCCTCGTGGTTGCGCGCGTGCCGGGTCGGCGTCACGCAGTCGAAGAGGTCGATGCCCTCGTGCACCGCGAGCTCGAAGTCCTCGGGCGTGCCGACGCCCATCAGGTAGCGCACCTTGTCCTCGGGCAGCAGCGGCACCGCCGCCTGCAGCGCGACGCGCATCTGCTCCTTGGTCTCGCCGACCGAGAGCCCGCCGACCGCGTAGCCGTCGAAGTCGAGCACGACCAGCGCGCGCGCGCTCTGCGCGCGCAGCTCCGGGTCGGTGCCGCCCTGGACGATCGCGAACACGGCCTGGCCGCGCGCGGCGCCGCCCCAGCGCGCGTGGATCTCGCGCTGCATCTCGGCCCACCGCAGCGTGCGCCGGTGCGCGGCGAGCACCAGCGCGGGCTCGCCGTCGGCGGGTGGGCACTCGTCGAGCACCATCGCGATGTCGGGGCCGAGGTCGCGCTGGATCTCGAGCGCGGCGAGCGGCGTGAGCCGGCGCGGGGAACCGTCGATCAGCGACTGGAAGGTCACGCCCGCGTCGTCGACCACGCGCGTCTTCGCGAGCGAGAACACCTGGTAGCCGCCGGAGTCGGTCAGGATCGGTCCGTCCCAGGCCATGAACTCGTGCAGGCCGCCGAGGCGCCGCACCAGGGCCGCGCCCGGGCGTTCGCTCAGGTGATAGGAGTTCGCGAGGATCAGTTCGGTGCCGGTCGCCGCGACCTGCTGGGGGGTCAGGCCCTTGATCGCGGCCAGGGTGCCGACCGGCGCGAAGCAGGGCGTCTCGAACGTGCCGTGTGGCGTGTGGTAGCGTCCGCGCCGCAGCTTGCCGCGCTGCGCGAGCACTTCGAAGCGGAACGCGCTCACGCGCTCATCCCTGCGCGAACGGCAGCTCGCCCGCCGCCTGGTTCGTTGCGGGCACCGGCAGCCCGAGATGCGCGAACGCCTGCGCGGTCGGCACGCGGCCCTTCGGCGTGCGCACGACCAGCCCCAGCCGCAGGAGATGCGGCTCGAACACTTCCTCGATCGTGTCCTCGGCCTCGTCGACGATCGCGGCGACGGTCTTGAGTCCAGTCGGTTCGCCGCGCTGGATCAACGCGCGCAGGATCCTGCGGTCGATCTCCTCGAGACCGAGCGTGTCGATCTTGAGCCGCTGGAAGCCCTCGAGCGCCGAGGCCTGGTCGATCGCTGGCTTGGCCGCGACCTGGGCGACGTCGCGCACGCGCCGCAGCAGGCGCAGCGCCATGCGCGGCACGCCGCGCGAACGGCCCGCGATCAGCGCGCCGGCGTCGGCGTCGATCGGGAAGCCGAGCAGGCGGCTCGCGCGCAGCAGGATCTGTTCGAGGTCAGCCTGCGGGTAGGTCTCGAGCCGTTCGACGAGACCGAAGCGCGAGCGGAACGGGCCCGAGAGCAGGCCTTCGCGCGTGGTCGCGCCGACGAGCGTGAACGGCTGCAGCGTGACGCGCACCGTGCGCCCGGCGGGGCCCTGGTCGATCGGCAGGTCGACCGCGTTGTCCTCCATCGCCGTGTGGAGGTACTCCTCGACCGTGCGCGGCATCCGGTGGATCTCGTCGACGAAGAGCACCTCGCCGCGCTCGAGCCGCGTCAGTGTGCCCATCAGGTCGCGCGGGCTGGTCAAGGCCGGCCCCGAAGTGACCGTGATCCCGACCTCCATGCCCTGCGCGATCAGATGGGCGAGCGTGGTCTTGCCCAGGCCCGGGGGACCGGCGAAGAGCACGTGGTCGAGGGGCTCGTTGCGGCCGCGGGCGGCCAGGATCGCGATCCGCAGGTTGTCGCGCACCTGGTGCTGGCCGACGAACTCGTCGAAGGTCGCGGGCCGCAGCGCCCGATCGTACTCCTGTTCCTCGCGCTCTCGGGGTTCGTGGAAGACCATCGTCGGGATCGCAGCGTACCCGCGACCCTGGCGCCGGCCCCGGCTTTTCCGCGAGCCCGGCCGACACCGCGCTTGCCTCTAGTGCGGTCCAACGCTAGCCTCCTTGCCCTTTTGCGTCCGTAATCCGATCCCGCATGGACGACACCCTTCCTCAGCAGCTGGTCCGGCAAGTCGCCGGCTCGTTCAAGTTGACGACCCTGCTGCAAAAGCGCGTGCGCGAGCTCGTGCGCGGCCAGAAGCCGCTCTTCGAGACGCGCGAGCGCAATTTCATCCGAATCGCGGCCGAAGAGCTGCGGCGCGGCCTGATCGACCTCGCGCCAGAGGAAGAGGGCGCGACGCCGCCGGTCGAGATCCCGGCCCCCAAGTGCCGCGGTGAGAAGGAGAAGACGGAGCGGAACCGGATGCGGGACGACTGACGCGTAGCGCCAGTGCCGAGACCAGGCCCGCTTGCTGCCGAGTGCGGATCCCCGGGGCCGGGAACCGATAAGGGATGCGTGTCTTCCGGTACCGTCCCGCCACCTGCGAACCCGCCCAGGGCGCCGATCCGGACGCTCGGTGACTTCACGCTGCTGACCGAGATCGGGCGCGGGGGGATGGGCGTCGTCTACAAGGCGCGCCAGGACTCGATGGGGCGGTTGGTCGCGCTCAAGGTGCTCCCCTCGTTCGCCGGCCTCGATCCCGAAGCCGTCGCACGCTTCCGGCGCGAAGCCGAGGCAGCTGGCAGGCTCTCGCACCCGGGCATCGTCCCGGTCTACGCGGTCGGCGAGGCCGACGGCGTGCACTACTTCGCGATGGAGCTCGTCGAGGGCCCATCCCTGCACGCCCTGCTCGACAGCCTGCGCGGGCGCGAACCGACGCGCCTGCTCGGCTCGCTGGCCGAGGAGACGTCGTTGGCCGACGTGTGTCCGGCGTTGCGCGACCCACCTGGTGAAGGCAGTGTCGGCGGTTCGCGTTACGCGCGCTCCTGCGCGTGCCTGGCGCTGCAGGTCTGCGAAGCGCTCGCGATCGCGCACGAGAACAAGATCGTGCATCGCGATCTCAAGCCCTCGAACATCCTGATCCACCGCGGCGGCCGGCCGGTGCTCGTGGACTTCGGTCTGTCCCGTGACGAGGTCGCGGCCGGGCTCACGCGCAGCGGCGAGGCGATCGGGACGCCGGCCTACATGGCACCCGAGCAGGCGCAGGGCCGCCGCGACTCCGACGCGCGGGTCGACGTGTGGGGCATCGGGGCCCTGCTCTACGAGCTGCTGGCGCTGCGGCCGCCGTTCGAGGGCGGCTCGGCGAACGAGATCATGCGCAAGATCGTCGACGAGGAGCCGCTGGCGCTGCGCAAGCACAACGAGCGCGTGCCGGTCGATCTGGAGACGATCGTGCACACCTGCCTGCAGAAGGACCCGGCGAAGCGCTACCCCGCGATCGAGGCGCTGCTGGCCGACCTGCGCCAGTTCCTGTGCGGCGAAGCGGTGCACGCGCGCCGGCCCTCGCTCTACGAGCGCACCGCGCGCTTCGTGCGCCGGCACCGCCGCGTCGGCCTGGTCTCGGTGGTGAGCCTCTGCGTCGCCGGGCTCGTGGCCACGCTCGCCGGCATGTCGATGCTGCGCGAACGGCGGCAACGCGGTCTCGAGGCCCTGCGCGAAGCGCGCCGGATCCTGCTGCAGGAACTGTCGGTGCCCTCGGCGCGCGAGGCCTACGGCCGGGCCGAAGCGCTGCTCGGCGACTCCGCGCAGGTGCGCAACGCCCAGCGCGCGCATCTGCACGAGGCGATCGACGAACTCTACGACCGCGGCCAGTACAAGGTCCTCGAAGGCCTCGCGGTGCTCGTCCCTCCCGACCAGCGTGACCCGGAACTCGCGCGCAAGGTGCTGCGCCTGCGCGGCCTCGGCCAGCTCCGGCTCGGCGCGCTGCCGCCGCCGGCGCCGCAGCTCTTCGTGCGCCGCTACGCGGGCGGCCAGCTCGAACGCGACTGGCGGGCGCTGCCCGCGGACCGCGAGCTGCAGGTCGGCGAGTACCTGCTGCGCAGCACGCGCGAAGGCCACGTCGACGAAGTGCAGCGGGTCACGATCCGGCGCGATGCCACGACCCTCGTCGCATTGCGCGGCGTCCCGGTCGACCTTGCCCCCGACGGCTTCGCGCTCGTGTCCGAGCCTGCGGCGCAGCGCGCGTTCTGGTGCCGGCGCGGCGAGCTCACCCGCGCGGAGTATCAGCAGCTCCTGCCGCAGATCCGTGACGAGGCCCTGCGCAAGGAGCTGCAGACCGGCGTGCAGCTCGATGGCGTCCCCGAGCTGCCGGTCGCGAACCTCTCGTTCCGCCAGGCCCGGATCGCCGCCGCGATGCTCGGCGGGCACCTCCCGACGCACCAGGAGTTCCTCGCCGCCGCGAGCTGCGGTCTCGACGGCCTCGCCTATCCGTGGGGTCAGGGCTTCGACCCGCAGCGGGTCGTGGCGGATCCGGATCGCCGGACCGGGCCGGATCTCGTGAGCAGCCTGGCCGAGGGCGAGTCGCCGGGTGGGATCCGCCACCTGGTCGGCAACGTCGCCGAGTTCCTGGCGCCGGTGCCGGGTCAGCCGCATCAACTCGCGGGCGGCCATTGGCTGGCGACGGCCAAGGAACTGCGGCTCGATGCCGCGCCGCACGAACTCAGCGGACCCGACGAGCAGCTGACCTTCGCCGGGCTGCGCTTGTGCCGGTTCCCGCAGCCGGGCGAGGATGTCGCCACGGCGCAGGCGTTCCTGGTGCGCAAGCAGACCCTGCTCGCCGAAGGCGGTGCCGCGGTCGTCGGCTCCTGGGAGGTGCTGGAGAACGGCCGCGTGAACCTCGGACTCGCACTGGCCGGCAACCATGCGGCCGAGCTCGCGCAGCGTCACGAGCTGCCGCTGGTGACCGAGGGGTTCATCCAATCCGGCACCTTGCAGGTCAGGGACGGACACGGCGAGCCCATCGCGCACGAGGTCGTGGCGGGGACCTCCGGTCAGGAGGCACTCGTGCGGCTGCACCTGCCAGCCGGGGCGCGCAAGGGCCAGCGCTATCGCTATGCGTTCGCGCGCGAACTGGTGCCGCTCGAGGGGTTGAGCTGCCGCGGCGATGCCTACGTGCTCGAGATCCCGACCCGCGCGACCGGGCACT